>PFKD01000440.1 GCA_002784125.1 Flexibacter sp. CG_4_10_14_3_um_filter_32_15 | reverse complement strand
ACCAATAAGTTCAAGTCGTTTTTATTTTGTCCAACTACTTATTCCTACAAAATACTAAATTATTTAAAAAACTGAATAATTTTTTAGGAGAAATTACTCTCCTACTAGCATAAAACTTTCCCTAGAAACGAAAATGCTTTACAAGAAAAAGCCCAATAAATGTTGAAATGTATTAGGCTTTTCTATGTCATTCACTTCTAAAATCTAATTTTTTAATTTCTTTTTATTCCACAATCTTCTCTACATAATTAGAATTCATGAGCGAAAGCGCACCCATATATTTGAGTGTAAAAGCTACTACATCGCCTATTTTATAATTATTTGGATTTGTTTTTAAATCAATGACAAGCATATCCGAACTTGCGCCTACCATTTCGATAGTTTCATCTTTTGGAATCAAAAATTCTGGACGAATATCCAAAAGACCCACATCAATAATACAACGATACGACATTTTTCCATAATCTTCTTCATTGATTTGGAACATTTCGCCACTTGGGTTTTCTGCCAAAACACCTGTTGGAATAAGAGGTTTTTTAGTAATTTCTACAATCTCAGCAAAGAACTCTAGTACGTCGGTTTCCATTCCTTCAATATAACCATTCGAAAAAATATCATTCCCCCAATAAAGAGCTTCTCCAATTCGGAAATGATTTACTCCTTTTGGAAGTAATCCTCTAATAAGTAAAGGTAACGTAACAGTCGTTCCTGCCGAAACCCAAGGAATTTCTCTACCAAAAGTAAGTTCAATGATTTTTTTATAAAGAGAGAGTTGAATAAGTTTGTCTTCTGAAGGCAAAACACCGTGCAAACAATTTAGATTTGTTCCCAAACCAATAACACGAATATTTGGAAGTTTGAAGATTTGAGCATAAAATTCGACGACATAATCAGCCATTACACCTTCACGAAGGTCGCCCATTTCTATCATAATGATAATTTTGTGGAGTTTGTCTTGTCGTCCAGCTTCTTCAGAAAGCATTTTTATTGTATCAAGTTCTGTATTCAAACTCACATCTGCATACGAAATAATATCTTTGATACTGCGTTTTGCAGCAGGTTTTATATAGACCGTCTGAATATCAGGTTTTAATTCTTTGAGTTTTCTGAGGTTACTAATTCTTGAATCGTGTACTTCTACGACACCTAAATTTACTATTTCTTGAAGGTATTTTTCTGTTCCACAAAACAGTTTTGTTACCACGCCCCATTCTACCCCTTCTTCTTTGAATAGTTTGCTTAAAAATGCGTGATTGTGTTCTAACTTTTTCTTGTAAAGTTTTAAGTAAGCCATAATTTGTTTTTTTGTACCAAATTATGAATAATTACAAAATGAGTTTTTCATAATTACCATAATTCTTCAATACGAAATAAAATATATTCGTTTTTAGTTATTTTAAGTCGTTTTACTGAAAGTAAACAAAAAGTAGGCTATAATGTTTTTATAGCTCATTTTGTCGTGTTTTGATCCATTTTTCTTATATTTCAAAATACCAAAACTCTAAATCAAAAACTGTATTTTTGTCAGAAATTATGCTTACTTATTTTTTGATAAATGTATTTTCAAGATGTAGCTAAACGTGAAAAAATTACGCAATTATATTTTTTTGAAGGATATTTTACTTCTTGCGCTGACTGCTTTTGGTGGTCCTCAAGCACATATAGCTATGTTTTTGGATATTTTGGTAGTCAAACGGGGATATTTAACAGAAGCCGAACTCATCGAACTCAATGCCCTTTGTCAGATTTTGCCTGGTCCTACTTCTACTCAAACTCTGATGGCTGTGGGCTACAAACGAGGAGGAACATATCTTGCCTTTTGGACACTTTTAGTTTGGATTCTACCTGCTACAATCCTAATGACTGCTGCTGCAATTGGACTGGCTTACATTCAAAAACAAGAAATTTCATTAGATTTTACTCGCTTTATTCAACCTATGGCGATTGGCTTTGTGTCTTTTGCTGCGCTGCGAATTTCTCGTAAAGTAGTCAAAACAAAGACGGCTTTTGTACTCATGATTTTGGCAGGAATAGCTTCTTATTTTTATCGAACGCCTTGGGTTTTTCCTCTGATTTTGATTGCTGGGGGATTAGTAACAGCCATAAAATTTGATAAAGAAGAAAAAGAAGAAAAACAAAAATTTGATATTCAGTGGCGTTTTTTGATTCTGTATGGCGCTGTTTTTATTGGTGTTGCTATTTTGGGAAATGCTACAAAAGGCGTTTTGCTGCTTATTTTTGAGAATTTTTATAGAAATGGAAGTCTTATTTTTGGTGGTGGACAGGTTTTGATTCCTGTACTTTATACCGAATTTGTAACCTTCAAACAGTTCTTGACTGCCGATGAGTTTTTATCTGGTTATGCGCTTGTTCAGGCTGTTCCCGGTCCTGTGTTTTCGTTTGCTGCCTTTGTGGGTGCGCTGACGATGTACAAGCGTCTTTCTTGGTTACATACTTCTTTTTTGGCTAGTTCTGGTTATTTCGAAACTTTTTTTAGTGGAACTTTTGGTGGAGCTGTCGGAGGAATTTTGGGAGGAATATTAGGAGGTTTTACGGCTTCGATAGCTGTTTTTCTACCCGGTATGTTTTTGATTTTCTTTGTGATTCGTTTTTGGGAACAACTCAAAAAATACCGTCCTATAAAGGCATCTTTAGAAGGAATAAATGGCGCAAGTGCAGGGCTTGTACTTGCAGGAGCATTTTTGCTTTTAGAACCAATTGAAAAATCACCTATTAATATTGGAATAATGCTCGCTACTTTTTTGATTCTTCAATGTACAAAAATACCTGCTCCTTTTTTGATTTTGATAGGCCTTTTGATTGGATTTATTTTTTAGAGAATATAATTTTTTTGCCTCTTTATGAATTTGGTTGCAACTTGTATTTTGATTTGGTCTGTACTGGAAGTCTGACCAAATTAAAATAATCATTCTCATTTGAAACAGCTTATTTTGTCCAAGTCAGACCTACGGTACAAACTTGAACAAAATAAAAGTTATGATTTGCAACCAAAGTCATATAGAACCATTTTATAATGGTAGAGTTCTGTTTTTGATGAGCTTAAAGTTATACTATTTTTTTTATCTGTGTTCAATAAATTAAAAAATCGGCTACAAAATTGAGTTTTTTATAAAATCTATGTACCTTTGTAAACTTTAATTATTGGTTAATCAATTCATAATCAATAACTTAACATTTGCCAAAAAACACATTTATAAATATAAAGAGCAGTAGGAAAAGATAATCTTAGAGTTTGAAAAAATACTGTTCATACTAAATCCATATACCATTTATGTCAATTTCCTCTTCTTCCTCTCGCATTTATTTAGACAATGCAGCCACTACACAATTAGATAAAGCCGTTTTAGATGAAATGATGCCATTTTTGACAGAACATTTCGGAAATCCTTCTTCTACACACAGTACAGGAAGAATTGTAAAATCTGCTGTTGAGAAAGCTCGTAAAACCGTTGCAAGTCTTTTGAATACATCGCCTGCCGAAATATTTTTTACATCTGGAGGAACAGAAGCCGATAATACGATAATTCGTTGTGCTGTTCGTTCGCACAATTTAAAGCACATTATTACTTCGCCTTTAGAGCATCACGCTGTTTTGCATACTGTCGAAGAGCTAGAAAAACGAGGAGAAGTAAAAGTAAATCTAGTAAATATTGATAAAAGAGGAAATGTTGATTTGAATCATTTAGATGAGCTTCTCAGTAATCTTTCTAGCAAAAACGAACGCTCTTTAGTTTCGCTTATGCACGGAAATAATGAAATAGGAACACTCCTAGATTTGAAACAAACAGGACAAATTTGTCAAAAACACAATGCGATGTTTCATTCTGATACCGTTCAAACTATGGGTTATTGTCCAATGGATTTACAAGAATTGCCTGTTCAGTATATTGTAGGTTCGGCACACAAATTTCACGGAGCAAAAGGAATTGGATTTTTATACATTCGTCATGATGCAGGTTTTTGTCCGTTCCAAACAGGAGGAGCGCAAGAACGCAACATGCGTGGTGGAACAGAAAATGTAGCTGGAATTGTAGGACTTGCAAAAGCTTTAGAAATTTCAATTTCAGAAAGAGATGCTCACAAAAAACATATTCTTTCTCTAAAAAGCAGAATGATAGACAAACTAAGAGCTATTTTTGGCGAAGATGTCAATTTTAATGGAGAATCTGCAAATCTTGAAAACGGTTTGCCAAAAGTATTGAGTGTTCAGTTTCCAAAATCAGATATGGGCGATATGCTTTTATTCAATTTGGATATTCAAGGCATTTCGGCATCAGGTGGAAGTGCGTGTTCTAGTGGTTCAGAAATTGGCTCACACGTTTTGGCGGCTCTTAAAAATGACCCTTCTCGTCCTTCGGTTCGTTTTTCATTCAGCAAATACAACACGATTGAAGAAATTGATTATGTTGTAGAAAAAGTAAATGAAATTTATGCGCCTGTATTAGCAAAATAGGACGAAGTAGATTTTTTGATTTTAGTTTATTTTTAAACTCGTAAGATTTTATATTTTACGAGTTTTTTGTTTTCAGATTTTAATGGAAAATCAATCAAATTCCATTTCTAATTTCTAAATCTGAATAATTTACTCTACTTTCGCTATTTAATTGTTTTCTATCTCTTAATTTAAAAATAAGCTGAAAACAAAAGTTAATCAAAATTAAGCTAGTAATTTTATTTCTCATTACCTCAAAAAAATAATGACATTAAAGAGACATTTTCGTAATGCAGTTTATAATACATCTAAGTTCATAACCAAAAGTTATATAGGAGCTAATTTATATCACAGCTTTATTTCTTTTCTTAAAAAATTTCCTGATAAGAGTTGGAAGGGAGTTGCTTTAAATGTAATTATTCAAGGTAATTGGGAAACGTTTAATTTTCCTCCTAAAAAAGTTAGTGTAGGGGATATTCCTCTTATTCTAGTTCCTCATTTTGGAGAGTTTGACTTTACGACTGTTTTATATAAAGATTTGCCTTATGAGATAGAACTCTATACATTTTTGGACAAACAGATAAAAAACTATGACATTGTTATAGATATAGGAGCAAATGTAGGACTTTTCTCACTGTATGCTTCAAAAAAAATTGAAAATAAAGAGGGAGTAGTCTATGCTTTTGAGCCTTCTCCAGAAGCTTATCGAAGACTCTTGAATAATAGACATCTCAACAATGCTCACAATCTCAAACCGTTTAATTTAGCAATAGGAGATAATTCAGGTTTTCTTGATTTTTTCGAACCTCGTGGACATTTGACTAATGGTTCTTTTTTATTAGATTTTGCCAAAATTTGGGATGAAAATCCAGCAGTCATTCCTGTATTTACCACAACTCCTGATGTAGTACAAAAATTAGTAGGTGAGAGTAAAAGATGTTTAATAAAAATTGATACAGAAGGATATGAAGCTCCTATTTTAGCTGCTATGAAAAACTTTATTATTGAGAAAAAACCTGATATTATTATTGAGGTGTTATTAGAGTATGAAACTGCCATTAATGATTTAGACTTTCTGAAACAGAATTATCGATTTTATAGTATTGAGAACGAAGGATTGGTAGAAAAAGCTGAAATTAAAGCTCATCCTTCTTTCAGAGATTACTTTCTTACTCCAAAATAATTTTTTTATTTATAATTCCTAACATTCTATCAACATGAGTGATATTTTTAGGTATTTGATTTTCAGTTGCAGCACAACGTAATCTTTGTAGAGCTTCAAAATGAACTTTATTAGAGCTACAGAGTGCCAAACCTTGTAATTTGGAATTACTAATAAAGTTACGCTACTCTGTAGCTTTTGAAATTCATTTTTTATTGCCATTCTACAAAGGTTACGCAACTCTGTTGCTAGGAAAGGACTATTTTAGATTTTATAAATGTCACTCATATTAATTCTATATTTTATTAAACTTTTCATTTTTAGATTTTCCTCAAAAATCCATCAAATTCCATTTCTAATTTCTAAATCTGAATAATTTACTCTACTTTCGCTATTTAGTTGTTTTCTGACTACATTTGAGGAAAATAGATTTAGAAATTTGCTTACTCTTTGTTTAAAATTTTGTTTGAATTATGGATTATTTGAGAGGATTGTTAGGAATGTTAGTTTTGTTAAGCGTGGCTTATGCATTTTCTAGCAATCGAAAGGCTATAAATTGGAAGTTGGTCGGAATTGGTATTTTTTTACAAGTAATTTTTGGAATATTGATTACTCAAGTTCCTCAAGTAGCACAACTATTCCGAAGTGTAAGTGAAGGATTTGTAAAATTTTTGAGTTTTGCCAATGACGGATCCAAATTTTTATTTAGTGATTTGGCTGATGTTCCCAAAAGTGGTTTTATCTTCGCCTTTCAAGTTTTGCCTACTGTTATTTTCTTCTCTGCCGTAACCACAGGATTGTATTATTTAGGAATTCTTCAAAAAGTATCTTACGGAATTGCTTGGCTGATGGCAAAAACAATGGGCCTTTCAGGTGCAGAAAGCCTTTCAGCAGCAGGAAATATTTTTTTAGGACAAACAGAAGCTCCTTTATTAGTCCGTCCTTTTATTGCCAAAATGACAACATCCGAACTCATGTGTTTGATGACGGGAGGAATGGCAACCATTGCAGGAAGTGTTTTGGGAAGTTATGTTGCCTTTCTTGGGGGAGCAGATTTAGCCAAACAAGCCGAAGTAGCAGCGCAATTACTCAGCGCATCTATTATGAACGCACCAGCAGGAATTGTATTTGCAAAAATCCTCATTCCAGAAACGAAACCAGAACTTATTGATTCAGAATTAAAAGTAAATAAAGAAACATTAGGCGCAAATGTTATCGATGCTTTGGCGATTGGTGCAGGAGAAGGACTCAAATTAGCTCTCAATATTGGTGCAATGCTTTTGGCTTTTATTGCTGTTATCGCACTTCTTAATTATATGCTTGAAGTAGTGGGAGATTGGACAACTTTAAATGCCATTATTGCAGAAAGTACAAATGGAGTTTTCAATAAACTTTCGATGGAATATATTTTAGGACAAGTATTTCGTTTGGCTGCCTTCGTTATTGGCGTAGAGTGGGCTGATACGCTTCAAATAGGAAGTCTTTTAGGACAAAAAACGGTTATTAACGAATTTGTAGCCTATGTAAGCCTTGCCGACCTTCAAGAAAGAGGGTTAATTTCAGCCAAATCAATTACGATTGCTACATTTGCGCTCTGTGGTTTTTCTAATTTTAGTTCTATCGCTATTCAGATTGGAGGAATTGGAGCAATGGCACCCAATCAACAAGCAAATTTATCTCGTTTGGGATTAAAAGCCTTATTAGCTGCAACACTTGCCTGTATGATGACGGCGACGATTGCAGGAGCTTTATTGTCGTAAGATTTTAGAAATAAATTTTCATAAAAAAGGTTCAAACGTGAATGTTTGAACCTTTTTTAGTCATTATTTTATGAAATTCTCTTAATCACAATCATAAACATATTGTGTTGTACTTGTTGTGGTTGTTCCCCCTGCCATTATAGTAGCCACACTTGTACGTAATAATCCTCTTGCATCAATCGTATTATTGACTTCGCCTATTACTGTTCCACTTCCATCTGTTGAAACAGTTTTGATAAGCTGACAATCTTGATAAGTGTGTACATCTCTTTGAGTAAGCGTTCCACTTGCATCGAAAGTTTCTACAAGCTGAGGAAAACTTCCTTCAATATTTAAGAAATCAGAATAAACAGTATAACCAGTCAATGCTCCTGTTGCGATGTAGGAATCTGTACGAGTTAAGCGCATATTTGCATCGTATTCACTAATTGTATAACCTGTTAGTGTTCCTGCTACGTCGTAACTATTTGCTCTCACAGTACGGTCGCTATTGCTATATTCATATTCAATAGAGCCAGTCAATATACTTCCAAATCTAGTTTCATCTCTTGTTCTCCTTCCTTGTGCGTCGTACTGAATGCTCGTAACTACATTTCCTGCGACTGTTCCTACTGAAATTTGAGAAATTAGTTTTTTTCCATTCACAACTGTATAGGAAAAATTTGTCGTTACATTTCCTCCAGCAGTTGCTGATGTAGTGCTTTCAACGTAACATTCAGGTAAATTACAAGGATTATCATTTCCTCCTCCTCCAGTAGATGCTGCTGTTACGGTTACTCGTCTAGTTATTTCGTCTGTTCCTTCCGAACTTGTCGCTACTAATTTTACATCAAAATCGCCTGCTTCTGTAAATGTGAATGTTGGATTTTCTTCGGTCGAACTAAAACTTGTTCCTGCTGCTGACCATTGATACGAAGTTGCATTTTCGCTTTCATTTGTAAATGTTACTTCTTGTCCTGTTTCTGGATTTTCTGGAGAAAAACTAAAACCTGCAACTGGTGGAGGTAATTGAGTAACAGGATTTACAGTAATCCTTTTCGTTATTTCATCTGTTCCACCTGTTCCTGTGGCTACTAATTTTACATCAAAATCGCCAGCTTCGGTAAATGTGAATGTTGGATTTTCTTCGGTCGAACTAAAACTTGTCCCTACTGCTGACCATTGATAAGAAGTTGCATTTGTACTCTCGTTTGTAAAACTCACTTCATCAACATTGGTTGCACTTGTTGGAGAAAAGCTAAAGGCTGCAACAGGTGCAGGTGCTGTATTGTCTGCTGGTGCGACGCTAATTTGTGTTGTTTTGGTAGAACTTCCTCCTTCTCCTGTCGCTACTAATTTCACTTCAAAATTGCCAGCTTCTGTAAAAGTAAAGGTCGGATTTTTTTCAGTAGAATTAAAATTTGTTCCTGCTGCTGACCATACAAAAGTAGTTGCGTTGGTACTTGTATTATTGAATGTAACTGCTTCATTTACTTTTGGATTAATAGGCGTAAATGAAAATTCGGCTGTTGGGGCTGTGGGAGTTTCCTCTTCTTCTGTTTTTTTAGAACAACCTACGACAAAAGAAAGCAAAATAAAGGAAAAAAATATTCCTTTTAGCGTGCTTAAAAAATGGTATGATTTCATAATTTAAAGTATTTATTAGTTGGTAAATTGGAAAAAATTAAAAGCTAAAAATAGTTTTATTATTTGTAAGTCAATTTACGCAAAAAATATAAACGAGGCTATACGTAGAAATGGGTATTTTTCTGATTTGAAAAGTACTAGACATGAGTGATTTTGTTGTTGGTGGGGGCATCAACAACGGCGAATAAAAATTAGCTATACTGTTCTACAAACTAATTTGATTTTAATAATCACATTTTCTAATAATTTTTTTGAATATAAAAAAACAAAAAAACCTGTATTCAAAGAATACAGGTTTTCGTATGCACTTATGAAAAACTATTACCGTCCGTAGTAACGAACATATTTTTTTAAAAATTGTTTAATGTATTGATAAAAAAACATATTTATTTAAAATAATATCAATAAAAAATCAAATTTAAACTTTTTCATCTTGTTCTAAATTAAATAAATCATTCAAAACATCTACCAATGTTTCGGCTTCTCCACGTTTACAAGCTGCTTTTAATTGAATAACAGGAAGTTTGATTATTTTTTGCATCATTCCTTTTGTTATCATTTCTATTTTTTTTATTTCTTTTTCATCTAAATTTTTTAGATGACGATTTATTTCTTCTTTTCGTATTTGTTCTAATGCATTTTTTAGTCTGTGAATAGTAGGTGAAACAATCATTTCTTTACTCCAATCTTCAAATCCTTCTATTGCTTCGTCTATAATAGACTGAACGTGTGGAATAGCTGATTTTCTACGTTCTATTACTTCAGCAGTACGATTTTGGATTTGATCAATATTATATATCATAACGTGAGGAATCTGTTCTACCTCTGGTTCAATACTTCTAGGAACAGATAAATCAATCAAATATTTGAAACGAATGCCCTGCACTTCTTCTACTAATTTTTTGGTCAGAATTGGCTTATTAGCAGCCACCGAACAAATAATTACATCTGCTTTTTGTACCTCTTCTTTTAGATTTTCTATTCTAGCTACTTCAAATCCTTGTGCATTAGCAAATTCTTGAGCCTTTTCGAAGGTACGATTCATAACCGTTACGGTATGATAATCGGCTGCATCCAAATTTTTGACTACATCTCCTCCAATCTCTCCTACTCCGATAACCAAAACTTTAGGCTGAATTACTGTCTGAGCAAGTTCGGAAGTCATTTCGGCTGCTGCATACGATACAGAAGCTGCACCATCTCTAAAACTTGTTTCTTGTGCTACACGCTTATTTGTAAAGAAAACAGTATGTAAAAGACGATGTAAAAACGGACTAGCCAAATTCAAATCTGCACTATGTTGATAGGCTTTTTTTACTTGATTGCTAATCTGAATATCTCCAATTACTTGTGATTCTAATCCCATCGAAACAGAAAAAAGATGTTTTACTGCTTCTTTATGCTCTTCAATAGAGTGAAAATAAGGAAAATAACTCTCAGAATCTGAAAGTCCTTTTTGAGTAATAAGTAATGCTATTAATTTTTGAGAAAGTGGTTTGGAAGAGGAAAAAGGACAGGCAGGTATATCTGGAGTTGTGTTTATAGTATTAGTTTCTGGTAAACTATAATAAATTTCAGTTCTGTTGCAGGTAGAAAGCACAAAAAGCTCACTTAAAGCAAACATTTCAGAAGCCTTTTGCAAAAAGCGATGACATTCTGATTCACTCAAAGAAAGTTTCTCACGTATTTCTACAGGAGCAGTTTTATAATTGATGGTTAAAGCCTTGAAAATGAGTTGCATAGTAGGTATAATTTTTATAATATCCACAAAATTACTACGCAAAAAACTATAAGAAAAATCATTTGTTCTTTTTATACCTTATTTAGAACTAATATAAATAATATCCTTAATTAATTTCTAAAAATACCTTCTATTTTATCTAAAAAAATACAATGTACATAAAAATAGCATCGTTATTGATTTAGTGTTGATTAGCTATACTGTTTTTAGTCAGTAGATTATTAATTTTATATCTTTATAATCAAATTATTCAATCATCTTAGATCACCTAGATAAATTGGTTATTTCTTAAAGTTAAATAATTCATAAAGTTACGCTACTAAATTTATCACTATTTTATCCAAAATATAGGGTAAA
>PFKD01000274.1 GCA_002784125.1 Flexibacter sp. CG_4_10_14_3_um_filter_32_15 | reverse complement strand
GTAGAATGGATGGAAAAAGAAAATATTACTCAACAACAAATTGATGAATTTATGAAACAAATAAAAGGAGAAAGTCCGTAGTTGTCAGTAGTATTTATTTTCCATCAAATAATTTTTGACATAATCTTCTACTCCTTCTTCTAAAGTATAGAATTTTTTGGTATAGCCTGCATTTTTGAGTTTTTCCATATCTGCCTGTGTATAATATTGGTATTTATCACGAATATCAGCAGGCGTATCTACAAAATCAATTTCAGGCGTTTTTCCTAAGGCATAAAATGTATTTTTTGCTAAATCTAAAAAAGTGCGTGCTGTTCCACTTCCCAAATTATAAATAGCTGATTTTGGCTGGTCGTTCATCAAAAACAAACATACTTCTATCAAATCTTTTACATAAACAAAATCACGAAGCTGCTCCCCATCTTTAAAATTAGGATTGTGCGAACGAAAAAGTTTCATTTTTCCTGTTTTCAAAATCTGTTGATAGGTATGAAAAACAACTGAAGCCATACGTCCTTTATGAAATTCATTAGGACCATACACATTAAAAAACTTTAGTCCAGCCCAAAAAGGAGGTGTTTTTTCTTGTTCTAATGCCCAAATATCAAAGTCTTGTTTTGATTGTCCATAAGGATTGAGAGGTTTTAAAAGTGGAATTCGGCTTTCATCATCTTCATAACCGTACTCTCCAGCTCCATAGGTAGCTGCCGAAGAAGCATAAACTAATGGAATAGAATGGTCAGAACATACTTTCCACATTTTTTTGCTATAACTCACATTTAGATGTTCAAAAATACTATAATCAAACTCGGTTGTGTCTGTACGTGCGCCAATGTGAAATATAAATTCTACGTCAATGTAATTTTTTTTGAGCCATTCAAAGAATTTTTCTCGTTCTACACGCTCACTAATTTGCTTTTCCTCTAAATTTTTATTTTTTTCGATAAATGAAAAGTCATCAACGGCGATGATATTACTATGACCAGCTTCTAAAAGACGACTAATTAATGCACTACCAATAAAGCCTGCTGCACCTGTTACTACAATCATTTGTATTATGTATTTTTGTATGTAGGATAAATTAGAACAAAATGGATTATATACTGATGGTATTGTTATTCAATTAGGAATAATTATGACCTGCTAAGGAATAATTACTAATTACGAATTTAATCCATTGATTATCAACTGATTAAATGTTTTGAAAGTAGTAGTCTATTTAATTTTTATTCCTTACCAATTATTTATCACTAAATAATCATTTATGTATTGCTCGTTTTTTATTAACTTGAGCATCAATTCAATGAAAAGAACTAAAGGTCAGCCTAACTAACAATAAACCAAAGCCAAAAATAAGGATACTAAACCTAATTTGAAAGCCATACAACAAAGATTTTTGTAGATACATCGAACTGAAGAGAGTTTTAGGAGGTAAGAAACAAAATAGGTACTCTGTTTGCTACTTCATTACTTAATATCTCATTCAATTCAAAATTACTCATTAAAACAATCTATAAATTTAGCACTCTTCTTATAGAATTTTAACGAGCTATTAGTAAAGTATTGATTTTTGGCGTATTTTTGAAGAAAAAAAGAAGACCTATAAATATTACTTACGTATGCAATTGCTTTTTTACTCATTATTCTTGATTTTTAATTGGAATTTTTTCGTTTTACCTACTTCAGATTTATCTGTAAATACAGAAAATAAGAGGATAGAAATTACTGAGAAGCCTCAATTCAAACTTACCGAGCGTAGCACCCCAAACAGTTGTAAACAAGGAGGTTGTAGTTTTGATAGAGGCTATGTTAGTACTCGTTCGACAGATTGGGTAGTGGTGGCTATTTTTGTCCAAACAAAAGCAGGCTACTGGGAGAAAAAAGAATACACAAGACAAGGAGCAGGTTTTATTGACCTCAAACTTTCTGATTGCAATTATACAGGAAATTATTACGCTTACGCCTGTTTTCAAAACGACGGAACGTGTTCTTTTCCTGATACTTACAAGATAGAAGAAATGCACAAACAAAAAGATCAAACTCCAAAGTTTAAGGTCTTTAAAGTAAATAAATTACCTTGTGAAGGTGCTGATATTGGAGCGCAGGTCGAAAAAGGCTATGTATATTCTCCAAATGGTGGACAAGTAGAAATTACACTTTTCATGGAGAAAAAAGACGGTTCTTGGAGAAAGAAAACCTATTTGTTTTTTGGAACAGGTATGATAGAACTTGATATACAAGGCTGCGACCTAACAGGAAATTATAAAGCAACTATCAGATATGCAAATTAAAAATTTAGAATTCATATAATAGTCGTTTACAATAAACTGTAAATGACTTTTTTGTGTTTTTATGGATTTATTTTACTTTCAAAAGCATATTCATAAAATAACCTTTACAGTCTGTATAAGATTCTATAAATTCAAAACCTGCTTCTGTCGCAATTTCTTTCATTTGACTTGCACTATATTTCCTAGAAATTTCTGTATGAATAGTTTCGCCCCATTCAAAGTTAATAGTTTTATCTAATTTCTTTAAAGTTACTTCTTGTTTTGTAGCACTCACTATATAACTTCTTACTTCGCCTGTTTCGGGAGTATAAGTCGAATAAAAATCAAATTTTTCAATATTAAAATTCCCATTTAATTCTCTATTTATTCGTTGCAAAAGATTTAGATTGAAGGCTTTAGTTACTCCAGTAGCATCATCATAAGCCATTTTGATAATTTGGGGGTGTTTTTTGAGGTCAAAACCTATTAGTAAATAATCATCTTGATTTAGAGTTTGAGCGAGTTGCTTCAAGAAGTCTAAACTTTGTTCATTTCCAAAATTTCCAATATTTGAACCTAAAAAAAGAACAATATTTCTTGTGTTTTCTTCTTTGTTAGAATTATTTTTAGTTTTTAGTTGTGCTAAAGCCTCAAAGTATTCTCCTTCTGTCCCTTCAAAATTAAGAGAAGGAATTGTTTTATTAAGCCTTGTTTTGAGCTGATGAAGTGCTTCTGAAGAAATATCAATAGGTAAATATGTAAAAGGTATTGTTTTTTCTACAAAATGTGAAAGCAAAACTTGTGTTTTGAGTCCGTCACCTGCACCTAATTCTACTAAATTGAAAGTTTTTGTATCTTTTGAAAACTGATTGTATAAGTTTTCTTTATACGATTCAAAAATTTCATATTCAGAACGAGTAAGGTAATACTCTGGCAAATTCATAATCATTTGAAATAGTTTACTTCCTTCATCATCATAAAAATATTTAGAAGAAAGTTTTTTCGGTATTGCCTCTAACCCCTCTAAAATATCTTTTTCGAAGGTAGAATGCTTATTTGTTGTTTCAGAATTTAAAGAAGAAGAAGTCAAAATTGTAAAGATTAAACAAAAAATGAAAAAATAATGGCGTTAATTTTATACTCTTGCTAACTTGTAGAATTACTTTTGGTTTTATTTTTATGGTAAAATAAAGGTGAACACGGTTAATTTAGTAATGTTCATTTTTCCATAGGGTTGGGTTTGCAAACCCAACCCTATGGAAAAATGAGAATGATTTACTTTTTCACAACTTGTTGATAATCAATGTTGTAAAAAAACGTGATAATCTGTAATATAGCATACAAAAACTTGCTTATTCCTTTGGCTACTATTGTTTATCACTCTTTGAATATGTATTTTTGAAAAAGTGTATCATTTTGGCTCTTTTCCTCACTATTTTTATGAAAAACACTACGTTGCCTTTAGTCTTATGGGTTTTGGTTCTTGTTATTTCGCTAAGTTTGGCGTATGATATTTTTTCACGTAAACAAACTTTTGAGCAAACAATAGCTTTGGTAGAACAATCAAATGAATGTTTGAGAGTTTTTTTTGGTCTTTATCAACAAGATAAAAATAAAATAGGCTATTTCAAGACAAATTGGAAACAAGCAAAAGGAGATTCATTAAAACATCTTCAAAGTATGGAATATGCCTACGAAAAAAGTCAATCTTTGAGAGAGCGTGTTGATGCTTTTCGTCAAGAAATGATAGGAACAAATTATACCTCAGCAGAAAATAGAAAGTCTATTTTTTTATCTCAAAATATACAAAAATTGTTAAAAGATAGTCTTCAAAAATATCAAGAGAATATTATTACAGAGGAGTGTAGAGATTGTGCGCTAGGTTCTGATACGTATTCAGATGCAGAACTAGACCTTTGGAATTTAGAAAATACGCTCCCTTTGATTTGGAATACAGCTTTACTTAGCTTAGAAGCCAAAACATGGTTACTCCAACACCGAGTTGTAGATTTTCATTCTAAAGAATACCTAAACAAAGAAGTGGCTAATTTTCCTTATAATAATGGAGAACTATACGTAAAATCTGAATTTAGAGTAGTCGAAGAAGGCAAAACCTATAATGCACGAGTGTTTTATGGAATGAGTGTGCCGATGTTGTATAGTTATTTATCAATGAAAACAGATTTTCAGAAAGTAATGGTCAATAATCAAGGAGAAGGGCAGGTTTTATTCACTACTTGGACAAGTAGTTACGACGATTCAGGAGAGTTTCACAAAACGTGGGAGGGTGATATTTATATCGTTAAAGATTTTATGTTGATGGATAATTCTCTTCTGTTCAAAGATACAATTATCAATGTAGAAGATGATTATATGCTGATAAGAGAGAGTTATTAAAACTATTTTTTATTTTGTTTCTTATCGCTTTTGTAGCCCCAAGGACAGTTTAGACACACATTTTTACAACAATATCCCCTTTTTAAGTGATATTGCTTAGTAAAAACCATCAAACCTTCCTCATTAAAATAATAATCTCCTTTTTCTATTGTAGGTAATGGCTTTTCGAACATTTTTATCAAGATTTATAAATTTTGTGTACGCAAAAACAACTGCCCAAGTAAAGGAATTGTTTGCTTGTATTGTTTGAGTTCTTTATAAATCCTTCAAGTATTTTTCAAACTTTTCCTTATTCAAGACAATTTGCATTTCATCCTTTAAATCCAAAAGCTCAAAAACTAATTCTTCTTTATGGCGATTGACTTTTATACTTGTCAAATCCCCTTTTGGGTCATTAGGAGCGCAAAACTGACGATATAAAATAGCATCTTCCCCAAAAACAGTCATTTCTTTATATTCTTCCTGTAATTTTTTGATTTGAGCAAGCAGTGTTTCATTGATTACTTTTAGCTGTTCTTCTGGAAGTGCATCGGTATAGTTTTCTGAATTATCAGCATTGTATTCAAACTGAATTTGTAAAAGCTCATACAAATCTTCATTTTTATAGGCTTCTGTCAGACGACGCATAACATCATTTTTTTCTACTTTTCGTTTTTCATCTCGTTCCAAATCAGGGTGCAAGTCTTTTGCAAGACGAGTATAAAGAATACGCAAAGCCTGTGCTGTATCAAAAGGCTTATTTTTTTTATCAGAATGAAAAACAACACGTTTTTTATTTCCTGTATCAAAATCGTCTATTCTGAATCCCTCATTTTCTTCATCTGGATTATCAGTATCATCATTTATATCAAAACGTTTTTTATTTTTCTTATCTTTTTCTCTATCTTTTCTCCAATCAAAAAGCAAATCATTGACTGCTTCTGCAAACTCTTTGGCTGCATCACTTGCCGAATTGAAGACATCAATATCTAAATTACGATTGTGTTTGACGTATTTTTTATACATTTTACGAGCAGGCTCAAAACGATATTGCTGCAAAAGCTGATGACTACGCTCTTCGATAAGTTTTCGAATATGTTCTTTTTGTTTGAATGTAAAAAACTGTTTTTCATACGCTTCATCCAAAATACGTACAAACTCAAACTTTTGTGTCGCAATTCTATCAATAATGGGCATCAAATCCTTACGGACGTGCTGACGAGCTTTTTCTATTTGATTTCTAGTCGTTTCAATATCTTTTTTGATGTACTGCAAACGCTGCATACGAAATTTATAAACACGTTCTGCGTGTGTGCTTTGCTTTTGTTTGTCATCATCACTATTTCCATTTCTTGATTGCTTTGAAAGTGGAATGAGTATATTTTCTGCTTCTTTTTTACTTTTATTTTTAAATTTACTCAAATCCAAACTGCTAAAGTCATCATGAGAAGTTGATTTTTTGGATTGGTTCTCCAAAACAGTTTTAGTATTCTTTGTATCGTCTTTTTTCATATCAATTTTTACACTCAAATATAAGTTTAGCAGATAAACGAAATTTTTGTGGATAGGGTTTTGATAAAGAAGTTTAGATATGAAATTAAAGAATTAAATTAATATAAATTCAGTCCATTTTTAACTCAATCATTCAAAGCCTTTTTATAGGTTTCCAAAACTCGTTCTCGTGCCATTTTGTGTTCTACGATGGGTTTTGGATAAAATTTGGTATCGTATTCTTTTATCCAAGTTCGGATATATTTCTGATTTTTATCAAATTTTTTGAGTTGTGATTCAGGATTGAAAACACGAAAATAAGGTGCAGCATCTACGCCACTTCCTGCTGCCCATTGCCAACCTCCATTATTCGAAGAAAGCTCATAATCTAATAATTTTCTAGCAAAATAAGCCTCTCCCCATCGCCAGTCGATAAGTAAATGCTTTGTCAAAAAACTAGCTACTACCATTCTGACACGATTGTGCATAAAACCAGTTTCGTTGAGTTGTCGCATTCCTGCATCTACCATTGGATAACCTGTTTTGCCTTCGCACCATTTTTCAAACTCCTCTTCATTATTTCGCCAAGGAATAGCGTCATATTTCTCACGAAAAGAGGTATCGACTACCTTTGGAAAATGATACAGAATAGTCATATAAAACTCTCTCCAAATCAGTTCATTAAAATATTTTTCATTGGTTTCTTTTGCCAATCGTGCTAATTTTCGAATACTAATTGTACCAAAACGCAAATGTGGACTTAGTCGGCTTGTTCCTTCTTTGGCTGGAAAATCTCTCGTTTCTTCGTAATTTTTGATTATATCTTTAGGGAAATCATCTGACGGAATGTGTGGACTTCTGTTAGGTTCGAACCCAATTTCTTCATAAGTTGGAAAGTCAAAATGTGTAGTTTTATAAAAATTATCAAAATACTTTTCTGTTGGATAGCTTTTTAAATAATAAGGCTTTAAAGCATCTTTCCATTTTTTGCTATATGGCGTATAAACCACATAAGGCGTTCCGTCATCTTTCAAAACCTCATCTTTTTCGAAAATCACTTGGTCTTTGAAAGTCTTAAACTTAATGTCATTATCATTCAAAAACTGTTTTATATTTTCATCTCTAGTTTTGGCGTAAGGTTCGTAATCGTGGTTGGTGTAAACCTCTTTTATGTCATATTTTTTGATTAATTCTTTATAAATATCTATTGGTTTTCCTATTTTGATACAAATAGAGCTACTTATTTTTTCGCTTTCTAATTCCTCTTTAATTTTTTTCAGATACCTATAAATCATAGTGATACGAGCGTCGTCTTTGTCTTCCAACTGCTCCAAAATATCTGTATCATAAATAAAAAGAGGTAAGACTTCAAAACCTGAACGAAGTGCGTGGTACAAACCTGCATTATCATCAAGTCGTAAATCTCTGCGAAACCAAAAAATAGCAAGTTGTTTTTTATCAGACATAAATCAAATCGAAATTGAGTTTTTTATTTTTTTGAATACCTTACCAACTCCTTATTTATTTTGATTGTTTTGAAGTTTAATAAATCACATCAAGCAAAAATTTTTTGGAATGCTAACTTTTCAAAAATAGACTTATTTTTATTTAGAATAAGACTTATTTTATGAAATAAGTTAATAAAAAAAGAATTTATCTAATTTTCAGCAAAATCATTGCAAGTGTAAAAAAAAATTAACATATTGAATTGCTATATCAACCACTTACCTAATCACGACTAGCGATGTATTACTTTACTGTAATTTGATTTATTATAGAATAAAATATGAATATCCATTTGATTAAATATAGAAAAATAAAATCCTCATACAAGAAACTATTTTTTACGTTTTTTTTGTGTGTGTTTAGTTCTTTTTCTGCTTTCAATAACGCAAAAGCTCAATCTATGGAGCAGTTGGAAGCACAGTTTCAAAAGGCGAGTTCAGATAGCGTAAAGGCGCACATCAAAAATCAAATGGCTAAACTTGATATTGATGGAAAAAATTATGAACAAGGTCTTTTACATGCTCAACAGGCTTTTAGCTCGGCACTTCAAGCCAATGCACAAACTGAACTGACGAGTAGCATTCTTCATTTTGCTCATATTTATAGAGGTAAAAATCAGTTTACCAATAGTTTGCGCTGGTACTTACAAGCTCTCAAAAATATCGAAAAAACAGGAAATAGAAAGCAATTAGCAGAAACCTATCAAGAAGTGGGAGAATTTTATCAAGAACAAGAGGTAGCAGGAAAAGCCTTAGAATATCTGACTAAATCCAATGAAATTTATGAAGAGTTGGGCCAAACTGTGCATCCAAAATTACTCTCAGATATTGCTTCTGCACACCTTCAACTCAAAAATTACGATCAATCTTTGGCATATTATACAGGTGTGTTAGACATTTATAATGCTCAAAATGATACAGAAGGCAAAATAGAAACACTCCGAAACCTTACTGATTTGTATAAAATCAAAGGCGATTATCAGAAAGCCTTAGAATATAATAAACAAGGTTTAGAAATCCATAAATCCAAAAAAGATAATAACGGAACAGCAGTAGCTTTAAATAATATTGGTTTTTTGAATAAATTTTTGGGAGATTATGATAAGTCTTTAGAGAATTTCAAACAGTCTTTGACCTTCAATCCTGCCGACAAACCCAATGTTACTACTCTTACAAATATTGGTGTAATCTATCAGATTAAGGGAGATTATATCAACTCATTAAATTATTTTACACAAGCCTTAGAAGCAGGCAAAAAAAATGGAAATACCGACGAAGTAGCACAGGCTTATAATTATTTAGCTGCCATTTATTTACTACGTAGGGATTTTCAAAATGCTCGTGCTTATACGGCAGAAGCTATAAAATTAGCTAAGGCTAATAAAAATGCTGAAGTTTTGACGACAAGTTACAGGACAATGTCTGAAATTTATCAGCGTCAGAATGATTATAGAAATGCCTACTCCTATTATGGGCAATATGCAGCCGTTCGTGATTCGCTTTCTCAAAATGAAAAGCAAGAATTACAAAAATCGTTGCAACGACAAATTGCCTTTGAGAAAAATGAAAAAGAACTAAAACTTCTTTTGGTAGATGAAGAAATTCAAGACCTCGCTTCTAAGAAAAAGCAATTAGAAACAGATAAGAAACTACAAAGTCTTGAATTAGAATTACAAGACAAAACTATTCAAGAAGCAAACCTCAAGAATATTAAGTTAGAAAGACAAAAGACACAGCAAGCACTTTTACTCACACAACAACAACTTGAAAGTGAGAAAAAAGAGCAAGCCATAAAAGACCTAGAAAGAGAGCAAGAACTCAAAGACCTTGCACTCAAACAAGAAATATTAGAAAAACAAAAGCAGAAAGAAGAAATCAAAAGTCTTGAATTAGAAAATAAACTAAAAGCTGAGAAAATTGAAACCGAAAAATTAGCTCGTAATGAAGATAGATTATTACGCTATATTTTGTATGGTGCGATTGCATTGGTTTTATTGATTGGCGTAATTATTCTATTTGCCTTTTTTCAAAAACAAAAAGCAAACAAACTTTTATCCGAACAAAACGTCCGAATTACGAAACAAAAAGACAAAATTACTACTCAAAATCAAGCCCTAGAAGAGCAAAAACAAGAAATTTTGGTTCAAAATGAAGAACTAGAACAACAACAAGAAGAAATTTTAAGTCAAAGAGATTATATCGAAAGGAAAAATTCTGAACTTGAAGAACAGGCTGTTGTATTAGTTCAAAAAAATAAAGAGGTAGAAGAATCTTATCAGAACCTAAATACTCTCTCTGATATTGGTAGAGAAATTACAGCATCTCTTCACATAGAAGCTATTTCTCAAAAACTTTATGAAAAAGTAAATCAGCTTATGCCAGCCGAAGCCTTCGGAATTGGTATTTATGAGCCTGCTGAAAAGCGTGTAAAGTTCAAAGGTTTTATAGAAAAAGATGAAATACTACCAGAGCATTCTGATTATGTATCGAATAAAAATCATTTTTCGGTACAATGTCTTGGCAAACAGGAAATACTTTTAATTAATGACATAGAAAAAGAATATCCAGAAAAGTATGCAGCATCTAAAAATATAGTAGGAGGAATTCCAAAATCACTAATTTATCTTCCTTTGTCTGTCGAAAATCGTCCCATTGGAGTAATTACAGTTCAGAGTTTTGAAAAAAATGCTTACGATGAGAAAAAAGTAGCTCTTCTTAGCTCGCTTGCTTCTTATACTGCTATTGCGATAGACAATGCTAAGGCATACGATACGATTCAAAATAAAAATAGAAATATTACCGATTCGATTCGTTATGCCCAGACGATTCAACAGGCTGTTTTACCTAGTCATGAACGAATGGGTCAGTATTTATCTGATTATTTTATTCTTTTCCGTCCAAAGGATATTGTTTCTGGTGACTTTTATTGGTTCTCTCATATTGATAATTATACATTTGTTGCAACTGTTGATTGTACTGGACATGGCGTACCAGGGGCGTTTATGTCTATGATTGGTCACTCAATTTTGAATGAAATCGTAAATGAGAAAAAAATATTTGAACCAAGTGAGATTTTGGAGCAATTAAACATACAAGTCAGAAAGGCATTAAAACAAGAAAGACAACTAAAAGGCGAAAGCGAACGAGCCAACGATGACGGAATGGATGTAGCTTTTTGTAGATTAGAGTACAAAGAAAACCATACAGAAATAGCCTTTACAGGAGCAAAACGACCATTTATTTATACACTACCCAATGAGTCAAATGGACAAGAAGCCTTTTATTTGCGTGGTGATAACAAAACGATTGGTGGAGTTAGAAATAAATTACATAAAGATTTTACAACTCAATTTATAGATTTACCAAAAGGTGCTATGATTTATCTTACCACAGATGGCTATGCAGACCAAAATGATGCAAAACAAGAAAAATTTGGAACACCAAAATTATTAAAATTTTTACAAGAAATTTCTGACCTCAAACTCTACGAACAAAAGGCAAAAATGGAACAAGCATTAGACTTACACCAACGAGGAGAAGAACAGCGAGATGATATTAGTATGATTGGAATTAGAGTATAATAGGGGACACATTAAAAAGTTGGGGATTTTGACTAACTTTGTTTAAAAAAAGCATATGAATTCTTCTCTTTTATCGTTGTTTTTACCTCAAGG
>PFKD01000079.1 GCA_002784125.1 Flexibacter sp. CG_4_10_14_3_um_filter_32_15 | reverse complement strand
AGGTGTTACCAAAAATAAAATTATCACAAAAATTGTCAGATAACCAGAAACAGGAATTATAGTAAACGAAAAATTTTATTATTACAATCAAATCGAAACTATTCGCTCAAACAAAAAGGCAAATACTCACAAATTAATTATAAAATTAAAAGACAGAAGAAAAATTATCAAAGCACTTCCTCTCAGAAATTACGAACGAACCAAACCCTTTTACATTGCACTTGCTTGGGCTGCACAGTTTGTAGAGATTCATTTTGAAGCAGAAGATAATAGAGAAAAAGGACTTTTGAGAAGTTTGGTAAAGAACTATGCAGGAAATCTTTTTCTAATTGAAGAACGGCCTATTTTTCGTTCTAATGATTAATTTTTGCAGAAAATAATCTGTTTTTACATGATTTTTTAGTTCATGTTATATTTCTTCTTTAATTCTTTGAGTTGATTTTCTTTTGCCCTGCGAAGTTTGCCGTCTAGTTCTTCAATCCATTTTACTTGGCTGTATTTTCCATCTGGATGTGCTGCTGTATAATTTTGAAACTCAATACCTTGTTCGGTAAAAATATCTTTATACATATCTTCCAAAATAACAAAATTCTCTGCAATATTTTGTTTCAAATCTGCCATTCCCTCCCACTCAGGCATAATAATCGCCTCTAAACCTTGAACATCTTTAAACGTAATTGTTGTAGCTTGTCCACTTGCTTTTGCACTCTGAATCTGCGCTTCGAATTCTCTAAAAGCAGCTTCATCAATAAAGAAACCCTCATCAATTTCGTCTGTAATTACAAAACCAATAACGGCATCATTACTAGCCAATTTGCGTAACATTAATTCCTGTTTCCAACCATTTACTTTTTCAGCTTCTTTTTGATTCATAGAACTCCAAGGCTTTCCATAATAGTTTGCCCAAAGTGTAGAATCTGTTGGATTTTCAGTAAGTTGTTGCCAAAGCGATGACTTTCCCATTGGGTCTTCTACAAAATCATCTTGAGCAAAAGCAGAAGAGATTCCTAAAATAAAGAAAGTACCTAGAAAAAACAGCAAGAAAAATAATTTCTTGCTATTTCTTACACGCTCTTCACTCCAAGAAGAAGAAAATAACTCTGAAAAATAGTCTATCAGATTAGACTTGAAAGTTGGTTTTGGAAGAGCAATCACTTTTGAGGAATTTGGTTGTGAAGTATTTATAGTTTTGTAAATAGATTGATTCATAGAAAGTTAGCTTTTTTAGAGTGGCTTTTTTAGTAAGAACGATAAAATTAAAAATTGGTTCTTTACTTTTGAAAAACAATCATGCAAATGTGCATATTTTGATTCAAAATTTCAAATAAAAATGCAACAACAATACCAATACACCAAAAAAAAGAAGATTTTATTACACAATTTTACCAATAAACTTATAATTTATTAGGGTAAACGCACGAAAAAAAAATGTACTCGTTTAAAGCAAATCAAGCTAGTTTTTAACTTTGCAAATTGAATTTACTCTGATAGTTAAAGTGTGTTTAAACATACTGAAAGCAGTATAAAAAGTTTCGTGCGTTTACCCTAATAATTTATAAGGGAAAATAGAGAAAAGATAGAAAAATCGTATTTTTGTACCTAACTCAAATTGTATATTACTGCATTCCTCGTTTGTGGAAAAATTTGTAAAAAAATAAAAAAGATTGTTTTTTTACAAAAACTATTCTTATAAATAACTACTTATTAATTCACAACTTGAGTTAAATTAACTAATATCTAAAAAATCAATTTAATTATATATGTCTTCAAATACAGCAACTTTAAAAGAAGAAACGACCAAAACTAATTTTGGTAAACTCACTCCTCAAATTCTTCAAGACTTTGAAAAAATTGTAGGTGCTGAGTATATCTTTACAGACGATAAAAATAGAGATACTTATTCTCGTGATCATACCGAAGATTATTCTTTCTTGCCTGACGTAATTTTGAAACCACGAACACCACAGGAAATTAGTCAGATTATGAAAATTTGTAATGCTCATATTTTGCCTGTTACGCCTCGTGGTGGTGGAACAAGTCTAAGTGGTGGAGCTTTACCGACCAATCATGGCGTAGTTATTTCGATGGAACGTTTCAATGAAATTTTAGAAATTGATACGCTAAATCTGCAAGCAACCGTCGAAACAGGCGTAATTACAGAAGTTTTTCAGAACGCTGTCAAAGAAAAAAATCTTTTTTATCCACCTGACCCAGCCAGTAAAGGTAGTTGTTTTATTGGTGGAAATGTTTCTCACAACTCGGGAGGTCCAAAAGCTGTAAAATATGGTGTTACTCGTGATTATGTTTTGAATTTGGAAGTCGTCTTACCAACAGGAGAAATTATTTGGACAGGAGCAAATGTTCTCAAAAATTCTACGGGTTATAATCTTACTCAATTAATAACTGGAAGCGAAGGAACTTTAGGAATTGTAACCAAAATTGTTTTCAAACTTCGCCCTTATCCTCATAAAAACATTGCCTTGCTAGTTCCTTTTGAAAGTAATGAAGAAGCATGTAGAGCCATTTCAGCCATTTATATTGCAGGAATTACACCTTCTGGAATGGAATTTATGGAACGAGAAGCCATTGAAAGAACGATGTTTTATTTGGAAGATAAAATGAATCAAAAATCAACGATTGAATTGCCAGACAATATTCAAGCTCATTTGATTATCGAATTAGATGGAAATAATGAAGAATCAATGATGACAGATGCCGAAAAAATCGTCGAAACATTAGAAAATGGCTATAAAATAGGAGAAATTTTGTTTGCTGATTCTGAAGCATTAAAGGAAGAACTTTGGAGATTACGTAAAAATATTTCACCTGCCGTAAATGCCTATTCACTCACAAAAGCTGAAGATGTAGTTGTTCCTCGTGGAAATCTACCAAAGCTTATCACTTCTATTAAAAGAATAGGTGATGAATATGGTTTTCGCTCAGTTTGTTTTGGACACGTAGGCGATGGAAATTTGCATGTAAATGTCTTGAAAGAACAAATTTCTGACGAAGATTGGAATACAAAAGTAGTAGATGGAATTGGAGAAATTTTTAAAGAAGTGGTTCGTTTGGGTGGAATGCTTTCAGGCGAACACGGAATTGGAATTGCCAAACGTCCGTATATGTCTATTGCATTAGGCGAAGTAAATTTGAGGTTAATGAGAGAAATCAAAAAAGTATTTGACCCAAATGGAATATTAAACGCAGGTAAGATATTTTAATTATTGGTTAATAAGTAGTATGAAATTTTGTTTTTTGATAAGAAATTAGTTTATTAGTATTCGTTTTAAGATTTATTTAGAGTCTTGAAGTGTTTTTATCACACAAATTTATTTATCTCTCACTTAATTTAATTTACTCTTATGGAAGAATCTTCAGGTATTTTGGGCGCACTCTTTGGTGGTGTTTTTTTTCTTGTTTATATAGGTGTTCTTGTATTTTTAATTGCTACCTATTGGAAAATATATACAAAGGCAGGTAAACCTGGTTGGGCTTCAATCGTTCCAATTTATGGTACTATAGTGTATATGGAAATAATTAATAAACCTGCCATTTGGGTATTATATTTATTTATTCCATTTGTGAATATTTATTTTGGTATTCTGTCAGTAATAGAACTAGCAAAAGTATTTGGAAAAGATACAGGCTTTGCCGTAGGCATAATATTTCTACCTTTTATTTTTTTACCTATGCTTGCTTTCGGAGATGCTCAATATCAAGGTGCAATGGCAGGAGAAAAAGTATATGACGATGGAATTTTAGACAGAGGATAGTATTTTAATATAATTTTAATTACTTCTCAAATCTTAGTTTAACTGATTAGATTTGAGAAGTTTTTGATTTAATGGCTTTTAAAACCGTACACAATTTTTTTTTGGAATTTTAGCTACGGAGTAGCGTAATCTTTGTAGTAAAGTGAAAGTTATTCTCTTCTAAAAGCTACAGCGTAGCGCAACTTTTAGGGTGCAGCCAACAAGGTTTCGCAACTCTGTTGCTCTAAAA
>PFKD01000343.1 GCA_002784125.1 Flexibacter sp. CG_4_10_14_3_um_filter_32_15 | reverse complement strand
TTGCAGTTGTCAAAAATGAAACTCCTTACCAAGCACAAATGTTAAAAACCAAATAAAATTTGGTTAAATATTTGGTTTTTAACACAGTTCTTGATGGTTGAGAAATAGAGCAAAACCAACCGTCGTTGAGGCTCAAATGCAGCCTTCAACGAGGTTTTAAAAAATAGTAGGGTACAGTATGGCAAACCTTTTCCCTACTAAAAACGACATTTTGAGATGCGCCCATTTTTGGAAAAAATAGTTGAGATAATTCTATATATCCAAATTGGCAAGGTCGTCCATAGAGGAGTGCAAAATGTCCTGTTACGTTGGTGGTCAGTTGATGGATTTCTAAAAACCCTGTTGCATTTACAATTCCAACCACCAACAACAAAACGGTTGCAAGTTGCAAGATTATGTGCTAATGTTCTACTTTTACCTTGATGTCTAAACATTTTATATTTCTTTCAATCTAAAAACTAACCATTTCGATATAATCTCCTACTTGTAGTTTGTGTACCACGTCCATTCCGTTTATTACTTTTCCAAAAATGGTATAACGTCCGTCTAAATGTGGAGTAGGTGAGTGCGTAATAAAAAACTGACAACTTTCTGTGTCTTTTCCTGCCGAAGCCATTCCCAAATATCCTTCATCATCATAATAAAAAGTAGAAAACTCAGAACGAATGGTATAATCTACACTTCCCCAGCCATCGCCTCGTGGGTCGCCTCCCTGCACTACAAAATTAGGAACAACTCTATGAAATTTCTTTTTATTAAAAAAACCTGTTCCTGCTAAAGTTACAAAATTTGCAACGGTTGCAGGGGCTTCTTCTGTAAAAAGTGATACAATTATTTCTCCTTTATTTGTATTCAGAATTATTGTATGCCTTGCATCTAGTGCATTTATGAGTTTCCAATCAATTTCCTTTGTGGGTGGTGGAAGTGCTATTTCTGTGGATTTCCCTGTATAAAATTCTATTGTTTTACTAATTTCTTGATAGGTTTCAATTTCTTTTGGTAAGACTAATTTTTTCCTTGCTTCTGTTAGTAATTTGATTAAAGAATTGCTTTTGTATTTATATAGTTGATTAAATTCTTCGCTCATAAGTGCATTTGCAGCCAAAGCCATCGCACCTACATCACTTGAACCAATAACAAACTCAAAACCTTTGCTTAGTTGTTCTTTTTCTTTGGAAGAATTTTTTTGAGTAGAATTGGATAGAGAATTTGTCGAAATATTCAAAAGGGCTTCGGTTGCTGCTGTTCGTAAAAGATGATTTTGAGTAGTTTGGAGTGTATCTAAAATCAAATCCATATTTTGGATATTTTCAGAAAGTGCTTGTAACAAAGCCATTTTTTCATATAAATTTTGAGAAGAATCTAATAATGAAATTGCCTTTTGAGAAGCTGTATTTTCTTTTTTCTCTATTTTGATTATTCCTGCCAAAAGATTTGCACGAGTTCTGTAATTAGTTGTTTTTTCTGCCCACTCCAAATAGAGTTTGTAATCAGTCAGACGAGCCAAATTTTTAAGAGTTTCAGAAGCTACAATTTGAAGATTTGGGTTTTTAGAATTGATATAATTTCCAATTTCCTTTTTTATTTTTGGAGAAGAATCAAATTTTCCGAGCGCACGAATAGCCGATATTTTGACTAAATAATTCTCATCATTTTTATTTAATAGTTTAATCAAAAAATCTTCATTTTCCTCTGTTTTTATTGCTCCTAACGCCAGCGTAGCATTCGAACGCACAAAAAGTTGAGAGTCTTTATCTGCCTTATTTTTTAATATTTCAAAAAAATCAACTCGTTTTTTATTTTGAATAGAATCCGTTTCATTATTTGGAATTATTTTATCTCCAAGACGATCAAAATATGCCGAAGCCATCAAACGCACAGTATAATTTTGTTTTTGGGTGGTCAGAAAATCAAGCATCAAAACAGTAGCCGAATCAGAAGTTACTCGTTCATTTATTTTTGGTTTGGTGGCAGCACGATAAATTCCCATCACCTGTCCTACCCTTAATGTATCATTTTCATAATTTTGCGCTGCCAAAAACTGCAATCCTTTTGCAGTTGCACTTTTTCCGACAGCTTCCAAAAGTCGTTGCTGAACATTGGCATCATAGTTTCCACTTTTTTGTATTTGAATTACTTTTTCTAGCAATAATTCCTCACTACTTGTCGCCCAAAACTGACCGATTGCTGTTGCAGCAGCCAACCGAACAGATGGTTTTTCATCATTCAATAATTCTAATAAAGGCTTCAAAAAACTGCTGTCTTGCAAAGAAGCAAAAGTAAGAGCTGCATGTCTTCTATATTTTTCTTTTGGATTTGAAAAAAATGTAGCTACCATTTCGGTATCTCTTCGGTTAGCAGCAGCATACATTTTTTGGAGTGTCGTATCAGAATGAAAGACATTACGTTTGATAAATTTTTCCAAGTCTTTTGGAGGTTTTTCCATTTTATCAGGCGTACAGGCTGAAACGAAGAGAAAAAGACTAATAAATTCCCCCCAAGAAAATAAATTTGAAAAAACAGAAAAAATAAAGGAATACAAGGATTTC
Source organism: Flexibacter sp. CG_4_10_14_3_um_filter_32_15 (assembly GCA_002784125.1). Classification (GTDB taxonomy): domain Bacteria; phylum Bacteroidota; class Bacteroidia; order Cytophagales; family Bernardetiaceae; genus Bernardetia. Next base: position 8,953 of record PFKD01000343.1, on the reverse strand, counting down.
ATAAACTAGAAATAAAAAATTAAATACGTAAAAGATTGTCTTTGCCTAATTTACTAAAAAACATTGAAGTTGTTTAATGAATTGAAAAATGAATCCGTTTAAGAATTAGAATAAATTTAACTACCTTTTATCTTTTGTAGTAGTCCTAATTCTCTATATTCTCTGTAACTCTATCTTTAACAAAAAACCATGGTAACGTTTATTATTTGATTATGATTACTCAAAATACAACTTTGCAGCTTCACAATTCATTCTAAAAAACTAAATCTAACAAATTCTTCAAAAAATACCTTCAAAATTCAATAAAAAAAAGTATCTTACCCTATATTTTTCAAAACTAGAAAAACAAAAGAAATTCAGATAAAATTTAAACGAAACGCAAAGAAATTTTTTTGATGGCAAAAAAGAAACAAAATATTATTTGGCTCTATTTATCTCCACAAAATTTTCGTGGTAAAATCACGATAAGCGTTACTTTTATGGGTGTTTTGGCAACGCTTACACTTATAGGAACGTGGTGGTATATTAATAGTCAAATTATTTCCCAATATAATCATATTATAAATAATACTGCTCCTACTCAATATTATTCAAAAGTAATTGAAGATTGTATTAGTAGTAGTACTAGTTTGACGGCTATTTATTTAGCAACTAGCGAAGATGAATACAGAACAGAACGAGAAACTGTTTGGAAAGATTGCGAAGTCGCACTAGCTGCACTAAGCAATTATACCGATCAATGGCGCAATGAAGCCGTTATTTCGCTTGTCTATGATGTCAGAACGAAGGCAAATCGTTTGAGAAAAGAACAAAATAATGTAGAGCAAAAATACTTTGCTCGGAATGCTGATTTAAAAGAAGACTCTAAAACAGAAAGAGTGCGTCAAGTGGATCAACTAGAACTTTTGACTGATGATGTGCGTGCCGTTTTGGAACTTATCATCAATATTCAAAATGAAGAAATAGACAGAGCAAAAGCAGCAATTAATTTTCATACTCAAAATCTTTGGGTTATTGTTTTACCAGGTTGGATGATTATCTTGACTGTAGTTTGTGTATGGCTCGCTTATTCTATCAATCATAAATTATTGCTTCGTTTGCATATCATCAAACATTCGCTTCGTCAGATTGCAAAAGGAGATTTGTCTAATCAAATAAAAACCCTTGATAATGATGAAGTTACACCTATCGAAACGGCTCTCAATCATTTAGTGCAAGATATGGAACGCTTAAAAGTATTTGCTAAAGATGTCGGAAATGAAAAATTTGATACAAAAGTAATTCCTTTTAATGAAAGTGGAGAAGTAGGAAAAGCATTTATCAATATGCGTGATAGCTTGAAAATGATTGCCGAAAAAGACGAACAACTCAACTGGGCAGTAACTGGAGAAGCTCATTTTGCCAAGATTTTGAGAGATTTTAATGAAGATATTGATGAGCTTACACAGATTTTTGTAAGCGAACTCATAAAATATTTGAATATTTCACAGGCTAGTTTGTATCTTATCAATCAAGATACGCATGCAGACAAAGAGTTAGAGCTAAAAGCTTGGTTTGCTTATGATTCTCATAAAAATCGTAAAAACACAATTCAAATTGGAGAAGGATTAGTAGGAGAAACCTACCAAGAAAAAAGAACACTTTATTTAGAAAATCTTCCTACTAATTATTTACATATTGGTTCGGCTCTAGGAAGTGCAAAGCCTGTTTCTCTTTTGTTTGTTCCTCTCACAATTTCTGAGGAGAATATAGGTATTTTAGAACTAGCAGCATTCAGAACCTTACAAAAATACGAAATAGAATTTGTTGAAAAGGTGTGTGAAAATATTACTTCTTCTATTATTTCAGTATTGAATACAACTCGTACTCGCAAACTTTTAGAGGAATCTCAAATGCAACGTGAGGCAGTTTCGGCACAAGAAGAAGAAATGCGACAAAACGTAGAGGAACTTCAAGCCACACAAGAAGAAATGGAACGGAAAGAAAAAATAATCAATCAAATGCTACAAGAAGCCGAAGAAAACGAACGAAAACTAAGAGCTGTAATTACTGAATTACAAGCTGAAAAAGAATTAAAGCAAGCTGAAAATTCAAAAGAGTAAAAATCATTTTTCAAAATTTAATAAAATAAAGTAGCGATTAATCTACCTTTGTTTTATAGTTTATGTTTGTAGTCCTAATTTCTACACACAAAAAAGTACTCATTTTTTTAATACAACAACTCACTACTTATGATAAAGATAGGTGTTTTTTTTGGTGGGGTTTCTCGTGAGCGTGAAATTTCATTTTCGGGTGCAAAAACAGTTTCCCAAACGCTCAATCGTTCGCTTTTTGAGCCTGTTTATATTTTGGTAGATAGCTTAGGAAAGTTTATCAAAATCAATCCTGTTCAGTTTGAGCATAAAGCCATTTCGGATTTTTATCCTACTCAAGACTCTATTCCAAAAGAATACGATGAGTTTTCGCCTGTCTATATCGAAACGCTTGAAGACCTAACAACCGAAAAGCACAGAGAAATTATGGAACAGGTAGGAACGCCCATTCCTACTGAAAGTTTGTCTGAACATATAGACTTTGCACTTTTGATGTTGCACGGAACATTTGCAGAAGATGGCATGTTGCAAGGACTTTTTGAGTGGTTGCAGATTCCGTATTCAGGTTGTGGAATTTTTCCTTCTTCTTTTTCTATCGACAAACATTTGCAGCAGGTTGTAAATGAAAAATTGAGTTTAGGAAGCAACCGAAAGTATCACATGATGCGAAAAGATGATTGGCGCAACTGTGATAGAAACGAGCTTTTTGAAGAATTAAAATCAAAATTAGGTTTGCCTATTGTCATAAAAGCTCCTTATCAAGGTTCTTCGATTGGCGTTTCTATTTTGAAAGTAGATGATTTAGATACTTTTACAAAAGCTGTCAATACTTCTCTTTTTGCTCGTCAGATTTCTAAAGATGAATGGACAACACTAACAGAACCACAACGAAAAGAATATGTAAACGGACTGATGAGCCTAGAAAAAGGAATTGGTTTGCCAGTTATTTTTGAAGAAAAATCGCTTTTAGGTGGAAATTTGGGTGAACAAATTATTTACTCTCCAATAAAACTGATTGCAAAACTAAATGATTTCTTTTCTTATTCTGAAGAAGATGCGACGCTTTTTTCTTTTGAAAGTGAAGATATGGTTTTGTTTGAACAGCATTTATCTGGAAAAGAATTTTCTTGTGGTGTCATTCAAAACGAAAATTTAGAGGCGATTGCACTTCCTCCAACAGAAATTATCACAATAGCGCAAGTTTATGATTTTGAAGCAAAATATTTACCCAATGCAAGTCAGAAGCGTATTCCGATAAATATTCCAATAGATAAAATTATAGAAATTCAAGAAAAATGTAAGGAAATTTTTCAGACCTTTAAGTTTGATGCCTGTGCAAGAATTGACGGTTTTTATACCAATGACAATACGATCGAACTCATTGACATAAATACATTACCGGGAATGTCGCCTACTTCGCTTATCTTTCGACAAGCTGCTGAAATTGGACTTTCTCCGACGGATTTTATGACGTATTTGGTTTATCAATCTCTAAATTGTAGAGTTCATACTGCCAAAAGACCATATTTTTTCAGAACTTTATTCAAAAAACTAGAGGCTGAACTTTTAGATACAGATTATCACAAAAAAGAACCAGTAGCACTATTTTTTGATAAAGATACTTTTGAAGAAGCAAGAAAAGAATATAATAGTGTTGCATCAGAAGGAAAACAAAACCCTTTTTGTGTTCTTCTAAAAGAAGAAAACGAAGATATTACACTTTATAAACTTCCTGTTTCTTTTCTTTTGAAACCGAATGTAGAAGAAGTCATTCAAAATTTGGATTCAAGTCTGCATCCTGCCATTTCTCATACCATCGAAAAAGCAAAAGAACTAACTGATTTCTTTGTAAAAGATTTTGTTTCTGTTCCTCAAAAAATTGACTTAGAGATGCTAAATGACATGACAAATGACGTTATTTGGCTTCCTAAAAGTGAAAATAACGAAGAAGCAGCGAAAAGTAAAATCAAAAAACAGCTTTATGAAATTGGAATGGCTGTGGTGGATTAAATGATTTTGATAGAAAAATAGAAAGCCAATTATTTACGAATGATTGGCTTTTTTTGTTGATTTATAGCAAAGAAAAAAGTTAGAATTCAACTGGTAACTGTTTACTGATGACTGGTAACTGACTACCTACGATTATCATCATTTTCCATCATAGACAAATAACTATTGTATCTACTTTTGGCAATCTGCCCACTTTCTACGGCTGCAATGATAGCACATTGTGGTTCTCTCAAATGAAGGCAATTATCATACTTGCATTTATTAAAATATTCTCTCATTTCTGGAAAATAATGACTGATTTCTGCCTTTTCCATATTCATAAGACCTAATTCTTTTATTCCGGGGGTATCAATTACAAACGTATTTTCAAAGATTTCGAACATTTCTGAAAACGTTGTGGTATGCAAACCTTTTTCTGTATAATCTGAAACTTCTTGTGTAGTTTGTGTAATTTCTGGAGAAAGACGATTCAAAAGTGTTGATTTTCCTACGCCTGAATGTCCAGAAACTAAAGATACTTTGTCTTTCAAAATATTTTCAATTTTTGTAATATCTTCATCTTCGGTTGCAGAAATAGCCATACAGGTATAGCCGATTTGTTCATAACGCTGCATCATTTTGGATTGAATATGCAGTTCCTCTTCTGAAAGCAAATCTATTTTATTAAAAATCAAAACTCCCGGAATTCGGAATGCTTCGGCTGCCACCAAAAAACGGTCGATAAATCCTGCCGAAGTACGAGGCATAGCAAGTGTAACAACAACAATCGCTTGGTCAAGATTGGCTGCAATGGTATGAGCAAATCCGTCTTTTTTAGGAGACTGACGGTTGATATAATTTGTTCGTTTGTCTATTTTTTCTATCAAAACCGTATTTTCGTCTTTGTCTTCTAAAACCATTTCTACTCTATCGCCAACGGCTATCGGATTGGTTACTCTATCAGTATTTAATCGTAATTTTCCACGCAAACGACCTTTATATCTGTGGTGGTCGTCTGCTAAAACGTCGTACCATAAACCTGTTGAGCGCAAAATGAGTCCTTTCATAAATTTTTTATATAGTGAAAGTCGTTAGTGGGGACACCGACAACGGCAAGTTTTGTAATCTTTTGTAAAATTACCTTTTTAATCTGTGACTGTTGTATCTAAAAACAAATAAACTCTAATTTGGTAATTAGAGTTCATAATTTACAATAAAAAATTATTTTCATTCCCATTCCCTCGCCCCTAATCCCTATTCCCCATTTATTTCAAAAACCACACTTTCTATTGTTTGGCATTTCATTTCTGTTTCTAGCCATTCTTTGTCGGTGTCCGAATCTGCCGTAATTCCACCTCCTGCATACAAAATCGCTTGATTTTCTAAAAGCTGCATACAACGAAGCTGAACATACAGACTGCTTCCATTCTTAAAATTAATTCCACCTAAATAACCTGCATAAAATCCTCTATCATAGCCTTCATTTTCCAAAATAAACTGTGTTGTTATTTCTTTTGGCATTCCACAAACTGCCGAAGTTGGGTGTAAAAGTTCTAGCATAACCGTTGCCAGTTGTGGGAAACGCTCTTGTCTTGTATCGACTAAAAACTCCGTTCTCAAATGCAAAAGATTTCCTGCTCTTACCGTTTTAGGTCCTATTTCTTCGTATTCTCTCAAACGAATTTTCTTGAAACAATTTATAACATAACGACTAACTAAAGCCTGTTCTTCAATTTCTTTTTGTCTCCAAAGTGCATTTTTAAGCTCACTTACGTCTTTTCCAGACTGTGTTCCTGCGAGTGCCATTGTTCGGAAAATTCCGTTTTTGTCTTGACTTACCAAAAGTTCAGGCGTTGCACACATCCACGTTCCGACCAAAGGAATCGAAACCAAAGACACAAAAGCAGTTTTGTAAGTTTGTTCTAATTTGTGATAAGCATTAAAAGCATCAAAATTAGCATCTAAATCAATAAATTTATTTCTAGAAATGACTACTTTTTGAAACTCCTCATTTTGCATCGCCTTTATTGCTTTATCGACGGCTTTTTTATGCGTTTCTTTTGTAGTTGCTGTTGGAATATTTTTGGGGTAAAAATAAGGTGTTTTGCAATCTTCTTCGTTTTGTAATTGCTTTAGTTTTTGAAAAAACTCTTTTTTCGTTTGGTTTAATTTTTCAAACTCTTGTTTATTTTGAGTCTTGTCTCTAAAGGGAATATTTTCTACCATAAAATCATTTGAAGAATCAAAATAGAGATGTGCTTCTAAAAAATAAGCCTTTGAGTTATTTTTTTCTTTATGATTATCAAATTCTTTTTCAAATTTGTGCATCAAAAAACCTGCTGGCAATTCTTCCAAGTCAGCATCAACTAACCTCGTTTTTTGAGATAAATCAATGACTAACTGCAAGTTATCCGTACTCGGTTCTCTCCACAAAGAAACACCTAAGTTTTGAGCAATGGCAGCACACCACATTTTTTTGATAAATTGAAAAGAATCTAATTTATTATTTTCTTTATGAGTATCGAAAAAAGTAGTTGCGTTTTTTTCTGTAAAATCTAATATTTCTGAAATGGCTAAATAATTTTTCACGGCTGGTATTTTTTGTTTTTATATATCTTTCAAAACTTTCAAATCAAAATGAAAGCTACTATAAGTAACGGACAAAATCAAAAGATGTTACAAATTTAAGAGTAATTTCAAAACCATCTTACTCATTTTCTAATTATGGAATACAGAAGTAAGAAAGATTTATGCTATTTGTGTAGTATTAGAATAAAAACTACTTTTTGAGTTTTATACAAAAAATAGTTGCTTTCAAAATTGCTCTAATTTTAGTATCTTGCTAAGAATAAAAGCAGAGTTCTATTTTTACTTTGTTTTAAAATAAAAATCTATTAGTGTTTTTTCAAAACTATAAATTACCACATCTTTCAAGTGCTTTTCAGAAACAAACAAAATTAAAATTTGTTAAATTAAAAATTATAAAAATTTTATTCTGTTTTAAGCTATTTTACTTTCTTTTGAAACCTTGTATTTCTGCGTTATTCTATTTCACTAAATAAAAATCACAAAAACTTATACCAATATGCTCTCTACCGACACAAGTATTTATATTGATGTTCAGCCAACGGCACATTCACGCATTGCAGAATTAGACCAAGACAACATTCCTTTTGGGCGTGTTTTTTCTGACCACATGTTTATAGCTGATTATAAAAATGGTGCTTGGACAGATTTTAAAATTGTGCCTTATGGTAATCTTTCATTAAGTCCAGCAGCTTCTACTCTTCATTATTCTCAAACTATTTTTGAAGGAATGAAGGCTTTTTACAATAAAAAAGAGGAAGTTGTTCTTTTTCGTCCAGAAGAAAATTATGAACGTTTGATGCGTTCGTGTGAGCGCATGTGTATTCCCAAAATGAGCAAGGAAATTTTTATGCAAGGACTAAAAAAACTCATCGATATAGACAGACAATGGGTGCCAAAGTCAGAAGGAAGTTCGCTTTATATTCGTCCTTTTATATTTGCTTCTGAAGGCTTTTTGGGCGTTCGTCCTGCTGAGGAATACAAATTTATTATTTTTACTTGTCCTGTGGGTGCATATTATACGCAGCCTGTACGTGTAAAAGTAGAAACTAAGTTTGTTCGTGCAGCAAGTGGTGGAACAGGAAATGCCAAAACTGGTGGAAATTATGCAGCAGCTTTATATCCTGCCAAATTAGCACAAGAACAAGGCTATCATCAGCTTATTTGGACAGATGCAAAAGAGCATAAATTCATTGAAGAATCTGGAACAATGAATATTATGTTTGTCATTGATGGTAAAATAATTACGCCTCCAACAGGAGATACCATTTTACAAGGAATTACTCGTAAGAGTTTGATTATTTTGGCTAAAGACTTGGGTTATCAAGTCGAAGAACACCCTGTAACTGTTGCAGAAATAGAAGAAGCTATAAAAAATGGAACTCTTACAGAAGCCTTCGGAGTAGGAACAGCAGCCGTAATTTCTCAAATTGCAGCTATCGGAATAGAAGGTACAGATTATGAACTTCCAGCCGTAGAAACTCGTAAAATAAGTAATCATATTTTGAAAGAGTTAAAGGCTATTCGCTTAGGAGAAAAAGAAGACCGTTTTGGTTGGATGGAAAAAGTTTAATTTTTAGTGATAAACGCATTGAATTAAATGCGTTTATTTCTGTATTTAGACGGATATACGAAACTTTATAAAATAATTGAACGCTATTGCGTTTATAAACAAGTTGGGCGTCATTATAAAAGAACCCGAAACACAAGGAACAATATAGAATAAATGAAAGCAAACGAAACGAAAGTAGAAGACTTTTTATCTTCAAATAAGACACAATTTGTGATTCCTGTTTATCAAAGAAATTATGATTGGTCGACAAGTCAATGCAAACAACTTTTAGACGACATTTTAGAAGTCGGAACAAGCAACAAAATGAACGCTCACTTTATTGGTAGTGTAGTTTACGTTCACGATGACGTTTATACTTCTTCAAGAATCAAAGAATTGACCGTAATTGACGGGCAACAGCGTTTGACAACATTGACTTTAATTTATTTGGCACTTTATCGTTTGGCAATTGAAATCGGAGACAAAGGACTTGAAGCCGAAATTACCGAAACTTATCTAACTAACAAGTTTGCTCCAGAAGAAGAAAAGCTGAAACTTCGACCAACTGAAAATAACGACAAAGCAATAAAATATCTTTTGAGAAGCGATAAAGACGAAGAATTTAGCGACTTTTCAAAAGTGATAGACAATTTTAATTATTTCAAAAGTAGGATAACTGAAGAAAATTTTGAGTTCGTTCTCAAAGGGCTTGCAAAATTAATGTTTGTAGAAA
>PFKD01000375.1 GCA_002784125.1 Flexibacter sp. CG_4_10_14_3_um_filter_32_15 | reverse complement strand
TGAAAATCAAATACTTAAAAATGTCACTCATGTTGGAGAGTAATCCAAATAAAAAAGAAACAGAAAAAAAGAAAGTGAATGTTTTTCATTGTGAAAGTTAAAAATTTAGTGAATAATTTAAAGCAGCATTTGCAATTAATTAAATTAATAATGAAAGTACGAAAAAAAACAAGAATTGCACTAAAACAAGATATTGATTTTTTATTGATTAATCTACATAAGGCTACTAAAAGAGAAAAACTCTTTAAATAATTATATAAAAAATAAATTTTTTCTAGCTGGTTTAATTCATAAAATTAACAAACTAAGTTTTTGGTGGAGTTCTGCCAAGTCTTTTTTTAGATAAAAACTAAAGAAGTCCTCTACTCCTATCTTCAAATGACTTGAAAAAAACCTTTTTTTGCCTATCTTTATGTTCTTCGAAATGATTTAGAAATCTAAATCAACTTTTTAAACTTAAACCCTATTTCATGTCTATTTCAATAAAAAAACTCACTCCTACCTCTACTTTTGATACTTCATTAATTGAAACTATCAACGAATTTCTTTTTAAACACTTAGAACAATACGGCGACCCAAAAGCTGACATCAGAAAAGCTATGGAGTATTCACTTTCAAAAGAAAAAGGTAAAGGAGGTTATATTTTTTATGCAGTAGAAAATGAAGGAAACAATGAACAAATTGTTGGTGCAACTGTAATCAATGAAACAGGAATGGAAGATTATATTCCAGAGAATATCTTAGTTTATATTGCCGTTGATGGTTCGCAGCGAGGAAAAGGAATTGGTAAAAAAATAATGCAAGAAGCAATGAACAGCGTAAATGGTTCGATTGCGTTACACGTAGAACCAGATAATCCAGCTAAAAAACTCTATAAAAAATTAGGCTTTACGAATAAATACCTAGAAATGCGTTGGAAGAAATAGGGAACTAGGAGATAGGAATTGGGAACTAGGAAATGGAAAATTCATAATAACGTTTTGACTCTCTTGATTTCTCTGCTCACTCTCTGTGATTCAAAATGTATTTTCATTCTCTGTGTTCTTTGTAATCCTGTGTTTAAACTGTATTCTCATTTGTAATGATAAAAACTCGTCAAAGCCTTCATAAAATAGCCGAACTTTCAAATCAAGAATACAAAACGGCTCAGTTTGTAGTTGATTTTCTTGCAACATGTAATCCTACTTCTATTCATCAAAATATAGGAAATACAGGAATTATAGCTATTTGGGAAAGTGATAATTTTGATTCAACTCAACACAAAACGATTGCTTTTCGTGCCGAATTAGATGCGCTGCCCATTCCAGAACCTAATAACTTTGAATATAAATCAGAACATCAAGGCGTTTCGCATAAATGTGGACACGATGGACACATGACAATTTTGCTAGGAGTTGCTGCTTATTTGAAAAATAATTTTTATAAAATAATTCAAAAAACAGGTAAGAGAATAATCCTACTTTTTCAACCTGCCGAAGAAACAGGAGAAGGAGCTTTACAAATGCTTGAAGACGAAAAAATGCAAAAACTCAATCTCAAAATTGATTACTTTTTTGCGCTTCATAATATTCCTTCATATCAAAAGAATTTGATTGTTTGTAGAGAAAACACCTTTGCAGCAGCTTCTACTGGAATAATTGTAGAGTTTGAAGGTTTGACTTCACATGCTGCCGAACCACAAAATGGAAAAAATCCAGCTTTAGCATTGAGTGAACTAACTCAATTTCTTTATTTCTTGTCAGAAAATACAATCAAAGAAAAAGAAAATAAAGATTTTGTATTGGCGACTGTTGTAGATGCTATTTTGGGAGAAACTTCAAGAAAATCATTTGATGATATTGCCTTTGGAGTTTCTCCTGCAAAGGCACGAGTTTGTGCTACTTTAAGAAGTTATTTAGATGAAGACTTACAATTACTTTCTCAAAGAACAGAACAAAAAGCACAAGAGTTAGCCAAGAAATACGATTTAAAACTCAAAATCAGTTATTCAGAAAAATTTGCAGCTACTACAAATACGGAGCAAAGTGTAGAATTAATCCAAAAAGCAGCCACAAAATTAGGTTTGAAGTATCAAAATAAAGAAAAGCCGTTTAGTTGGTCAGAAGATTTTGGACAGTTTACACAGCGTTTTGAGGGAGCTATGTTTGGCTTAGGCTCAGGGAAAAACACACCAAAACTTCATCATTCAAATTATGATTTCCCTGATGATATTACTCAAACTGGAATAGATATGTTTGTAGCACTAATTCAGAATTCTGAAATTAGAAGTTAGAATTGAAACTCAGCGTAACTAATTAATTTCATTGCTAATTTGTATTCATTCTGACGGCTAAAATCTAATTTCTAAACTTATTTTAGTTGTTGGTGTATTTGTATCTCCCCAACCTCCATTTCCTAATTCCCATTTCCCTATTCCCCAATTACTTTTGGCGTTCTGAAATAATCTGAATCTTTCTTAGGCGCATTTTTCAAGGCTTTTTCGTGTGAAAGAACATTTGAAATTTGGTCATTTCTCATTACGTTTACTTCTTCCGAAATATGCGTAAGTGGTAATGTGTTTTCTGTATCAATTTCGTTAAGCTGCTCTACCCAGCCCAAAATTTCATTCAAATCATCAGCCATTGCTGTTTTGTCTTCTTCTGAAAATTCTAAACGAGAAAGATGCGAAATATCTTCAATTAATTTTTTATCTACTGTTACTTTCATTTTTTCTAGTGATTAGTTTTTAGTGATTATTAATGAACGTCCTAATTGATTATCAAAATTACAAATTTATTGATAGTTTTTCCAAAAAAAAGAAATTTCTAGTTTTTTCTTTTCTCGCCTCACGTCCCTCATCTCTCACCACTCATTCCACAACCAAAGGCAAATCAAATTTAAAACTTGTACCTTTTCCTTCTTCACTCTCTACACTTAGTTTCCCTGCATTGGCTTCAACAAAATCTTTACATAGAAAAAGTCCTAGTCCTGTTCCTGCTTCGTTGTTTGTTCCTTGTGTGGTAAAATGTTCATCTTTTTTAAAAAGTTTATTCAAAGTTTCTTTGCTCATTCCAATTCCTGTATCTGTTACTGTAATGCTTACAAAGTCTTCTTCGATTGTTGATAAAATAGTAATTCTTCCTTCTTTAGGCGTAAATTTAAGAGCATTTCCTACTAAATTTCGCAAAACGACATCAATTTGATTGGGGTCTGCAAAAACTCTTGTTTTTGTATCTACGTCATTTAAAATTTCTATTTCTTTACTCTCGGCTAGAGCTTTAAAAAAAACTTGTTGATTTTGAGCAATTTTATTCAAATTAATCTTATCTAGCACTGGTTTCAAGCCTTGCATTTGCGCCTTTGACCATTCCAAAACATTATTGAGTGTTTCTAAGTGATGGTCAACTGAAATTTTTACTTCTGTGGCTAGTGTAGTAACTTCTTCTAAAGTTAAAGCTCCGTATTTAATAAGGGTCAAATAACCATTTACAGAGGTAAAAGGAGTTCGAAGGTCATGCGAAATAATAGAAAATAGTTTGTCCTTTACTCCATTACTTGCCTTCAATTTATCTCTTTGTTTTTCTAAAATTGATTTTTGAGTTTCTAATTCTTCTTGTTGTTCTTCTAATAAAATAGCTTGTTCTTGTAATTGATTACGCTGGTTTGCCAAATCTTTATTTTTTTCTCTTGTTCGGATATAAAAATAAAATAAAAGACCACTTACTACCAAAATAAAAAAAGCTACCAAAATGGCTGTTCTAGTAATTGCCTTCTGTTCTTGAATTCGATTCATTGTTTCAGCACGCTCAGCATTTGCTTTTTCTTGCATAAGCTGAATAGCTAGTTCTTGTTTGGTGTATTTACCTGTAAGCAGTCCTAAACTATCTTTTTGACTTTCAACAATTTCTGATTTTTGTTCTAGCTCCAAATTTTTATTCATCAGCTCCAAATCAACTTTTTGTTTTTGAAGTGCTATGATTTCAGCTTTTAGTTTTTCCTTGTCTAATTCTGTTTCTACTTTTTCTATTTTTCGTTTTTGAAGAAGCTCACTAAAACTTTTATACAAATTGAAATAATAGGTTTTTTGTTCGTCATTTCCTGCTTTTTCGTAGGTTTCGGCAAGCATTCCATAACAACTTCTCATCTGTGCTATATCATTCATTTCTTGTGCTATATCTAAAGCTTCTTTCAAAAATTTAGCAGATTCCTCATATCTTTTGAGGTTGTTCAGAACTACTGAAATATTGATAAGTGAAGAAATAATAGTTACATTTTCAGAGTTTTTACGTCTTCCTTCTAATGTTTTTTGGAAAAAGTAAAGCGAAGAGTCATAATTTGCCAAGTCTGCATAAATCATTGCCAAATTGCTATAAATGCCATACATTCCACTCTGATTATCTACCTTCTGATTCAATTTTAAAGACTGTTGAAAGTAATCAATCGCAGGGCGCAATTCTTTGGCTTCCCATTTTATTAGAGCAGCTTTATTCAAAAAATCACTTGCACCACGATAATCTTCTTCCTTTTCCTTTTCTTTGGACAGAGAAAGATATTTTTCGACACTTACTTTTTTACCATCTTTTGTATATTCGTCTTGAGCAAAAGAAGAAATACAGAAAAAAGTAGAAAATTGAACAAGAAAGGAGAAACAAAGTAAAATACGTAGATAATTTCTCATTAAGATAATTTTCTCATTAAATAAATAGAAGTAAATAATTTTATAATGAAATCAAATAGCTAATTTTGATAGAGATAACTATTCGTTAAATATAGGATTTTAGTAACAAAAACACAAAATTAGTTAGGTTTACTTGGTAATTTTTATTTGACTAACCAAATTAAATAAACTGCCTTTTATGTAGTTCAACAAAAAAAGGCAAATTCTTAAATTAAGAATTTGCCTTTTTGATATATGACTATTTCTATACAAATAGATTAGTCTTCTTTAGCTACTTTGAAAGTAAGTGTTTCATTTGGTGTAACTACATTAATAAAATACATTCCAGAAGAATACTTGCTCAAATCCAAACGGATTTCTTGTTGTGCTTCTTCTTTTGAAACGGATTTAGTAATGAGTGTTCTACCAATACCATCAGTTAATGTAAGTGTGAAAGCATCTTGTAAGTTAGCAGCTAATTTTAAACGAACTTCCGCATGAGCAGGGTTTGGATAAACTACTGTACAACAATTTGCTTCTTCGTCATCTGTACCTGTAACTGGTGTAGGTTTGCGATAGAAAATAGCATTTGAAGTATATGCTTGACAACCTGTTTCATAGGTAACTCTAGCAGAATAACTACCTGTTTCATTAAGGTCAAGTTCTGTTGTGCTAGAGTTAGAAATTACTTCTCCGTCTTTACTCCATTCTACCTCTGTAATTGTTCCATCAGATGATACTATTGCTATGTTATCTGATTCCAAATTAATACGTACTGTTGGAATAGCTATTCTTTCTAGTTCAACTGATTCGGTACGGAATACACAACCTGCTGCCAAAGAGATTTCAACATAATATTCTCCTGAAGAGGCTACGTTATATTCTCTTCTTTGAGAAGGAGCACCCAATCTACGTTCATTTCTGAATAATGTATAAGTTGCATTTGGTACTTCTGAAACAGAAATAACTGCTCCTTCACCACCTGCACAGAATTGTGTTGTGCTAGTCGCAATATCGATATTTGAAGGGAATGAACGTACTTCTACATTTATTTGAGCTTCTTGCGTACATGTTTGTTTGCTTACTCTCAATATGTAAACACCTGATTGAGTAGCTGTAATTGAAGCACTCGTTCCGACTTCATTGCCATCTAATAACCATTGATAGGTTGCATTATCAGTTTCTAAAGCAGATAATTGTCCACTCTCACAAAATACAGTTTGAGCACCTTGCATAATCTGAGCAGGTGCAATTTGTTTTACTTTTACTTGAACACTAGAAGATAAATCAGAACATCCATTTCTAATTACTCTGAATGAATAATTACCATTTCTAGTAACTTCATAAGTTGGCGTATTACTATTTGCGATAGCCGTTCCATTCAAGTACCAAGTGTATGTCAAGTCAGTAGTTGTAGTTTGAACATCAGCTTCTAAAGTCAATGTATTTTCACATGTCGAACGGCTTGTTTCTCCCAAAATAGTTGCTACTGGAAGCTCTTTTACATCAATAGTAACGGCTAATCTTGTTTGACTTTCATGACGTAATCCCATTGTAGAAACATAATATGTCGTGGCAGCAGTAAGATTCTGCGTTTCAAAGGTATAAGAATCTGCTTGAATAGGTTCTGTTGCAGTTTCTGAAGCATACCAACGAATTACTCCTGTTCTGTGCGTACTATTTACAGTAATCTGACCTTTTCCACCGACACATGCATCAATTTTACTTGTCAATGTTGGAGGTTTTGGATAGGTAACAGCATTTGTAGAAACACTATTCCTAGAAACAGAATTAAATGCTTCAAGTCTATAACTATAAAATGTATCTTCATTTAATAATTCATCATTATAAGAAAATACCGATGCGCCTAAAGTAGCAATCAAAACATTACCTCTATATAAACGATAACCAGTTGCATTGGAAGCAGCTCCCCAAGTGATGTCTATACGGCTTGTATCCAAAGCAACAGCAGTAAATTGAGTTGGTATAGATACAGATGGTGTAGTAGTACCTCCCCCTGTTGGTGCATCTATTATATCAATGAGTGGACTAAGGTCTGTTAAAGCACTTCCATCATCGTTTATTCTCAAACCATAAGTTCCGATAACATCAAATTGTAAATCTGCCCAGCCTAGTGTTCCATTTGTCATGGCACGACTTGTCAATCCAGAACCAGCACTAGTACTCAGAGTTCCTGTTCCAGCTCCTCCTTCTCTCAAAAGAGTAATTGTTCTGGCAGCTCTATCAATATTTCCATTTGCATCAAGAGCTTGTACTACTACTGCAAAGTTCGAACTAACGATACCATTTGAAGGTACAGTTGTGAACCTTAGACTTATAGCTACGACATCTAACGCAAATGTATTTGAAGTTACATTAGCAGGAAAAGTAGAAGCAAACTGAGAAGAAGTTGCTGAAGTCTGTGCGCCATGTGCTGTACTAGGAATTTGAAATTGTAATACTTCACCATCACTAATTCCTGTTGTATTCAAAAATACCTTAACACTATAGTCTGTATTTGCTCCACTTGCTGTACTTGCATTACCAGCAGGAATTGTAAAACTGATTCTATCTGCTGTGATATTTGCTGTTGCTGTAACTTGAACCCCTCCAGACCAAAGCTCTGCACTTTGAAGCTGTGTAGTCCAATCCGTTACTGTATTTGCAGCTCCTTGTGTAATATCTATACGAGTTACATCGGTAGGCAAAACATCAGTAGTAGCTAAATCTTCTACTTTAAAAGCAAATACTTCAACAGCACTTGCCGAGGTAGTAGCTAATGAAGAGATTGAAGTAGAAGCAGGCATTGTAGTAGGTGCTACAATTCTTGAATCTGTATCTACTGTTTTGGTAGTAAACTGCCAGTTTGCAGGTAAAACTCCTCCAAAAGCTAATCCTCCAGCAGTTGTAAAGACACCACTAGGAACACTTACAGAATATATAGTAGCATAAGCCAACGAAGAAGGTAATGTTACTGTTGCAGTATTGCCTACAATCGTAGTATTTGCAGCCGAAATAGGAATTACAATCGGAGTAGCTCCTCCAGTAAGTGTAACAGAACCAGTTCCGATAGCAGGAGGCTGATTGAAAGTAAGAGCAAGAGAAGTAGTAATATCTACATTAGTAGCGTTATGTAAAGGAGAAATACTTACCAAAGTAATAGGTTTTTCTTTTACTACTACATCGTCTACTGCAAATCCATATCCCCAAGTATTCAAATCATCATAATAAAAAGCAATCCATACTTGAGGTTCTCCAGCATACGCATCCAAATCTAATGTAATATCTTGCCAAACACCAGTCATAGATGCCATTGAATGAATAGTCGTCCAATTTATTCTATCTGTACTTACACGAACTTCTCCTCTGTCAGTTCGGAATACAGCTCTGAAGTCTAGTTCGATTTGAGAGAAAGTTGAAAAATTAAATTTTGGACTAATCAACCAAGATTGAAAAGGCGCACCACAACCAGGGTTAGGACAAGCATCATCATTGGCAGCAGCATATTGATTACCAGCAGGAACTGATGGAATTGTAAAAAAACTACTTCCTAAGTTAGTTCCGTATTGCCAAGTTCCAGTTCCTGTGCCATCATTTCTTATTTCCCAACACTGAGCAGGATTTGGATTTTCAAAATCTTCTGTATAAGGTAATGAGGTAATAGAAGGACTATTTTGAACGGTATGATTTGAAATAGTATTATTTCCTGCATTTATATCAGCAGGGAAACTAACAGAAGCTGTTAGCACATAACTACTTCCTGCTATTGACATATCAGTTGTGGTAGTAAATGTATAATCTACTGTTGAAGCACCATTCAAATCACTTGTCAAAACAAAATTTTCATTGATAGCACCTCCACCATTTACAGTATAAGAAACAGGGATAGAAGTTCCACTTGTTATAGGCGAACAATCTAAGTTTTTGATACGAATAGTAATAGTTTCAGCAGCCGTTCTTGTATCACAACCTTGTGTAGGAGAAACAATAGAAGACAATTCTAAATCTGTTCCTGAACCAGCAGCAGGAGTAATAGAAAATGCTAATGAACGTTGGCTTGTTGCTCCTGTTGTTGTGTTTCTTGCTCGGATACTAAACCAACTCAAACCTGTAAGCCCTGTTGCTGTAAATGAAGTAGTTGCACTTGTTCCTATCTGTGTATAGACACCAGTAGCAGTATTTAACTGATAAATAATATATTCGTTTGCATTTGTTACTGCATTCCAAGATAAAATCGCAGAGCCACTACAAGGTTGCCCTGTGATTCCAGAAGGCACTCCAATAATTGAAAATGCTTCACTTGTTGCACTTAAAGCAGGCGTTGTAGAAGTAACACGAATTTTGGCTTGATTAGTCATTACATTTGGAACGACCCAACTCAAACGACGAGTATTTGCAGCCACAGCACCATTAATTACTGTCCAAGTAGCTCCATTATCTAAAGAATATTCGACTGATGTAGTTCCAGAAATACCTTCCATATCCCATTGAATAAGCTCAGTAGCAGAAGGACTTAAAGTCATTCCTGCCGATGGATAAGTTACTTCAATATAAGGTTCTGTAACCGTCCAAGTCAAAGCATATTGTTGATTTGCTCCAGATGGAACAGCCGTTCCTTTTACACGAAGGGTATAAGTTCCTGTTGCTGGTGTAGGAATAGTTACCTGTTCGATAATATCCACATTATTGACAGCTCTAACAGCTCCATTATTTGGGTTTGCACCGCTTAATGTCCAAGGAAGCCATGTATTTGTAGTTGGGTCTAATACTTCTAAATCTAAATTATTGATTAAAGAAGGATTTGCATTTGCAGCAGCAGCAGGATCAGACCAACACAACATTACTTTTAGCTCGTGCGTACCAGCAGGAACAGCAATCGTAACATCATTTTGTCCTCCTGTTGTTACTGTATTTACGGCATAATTAGTAGCTTCTAATGCTTTTACAGCCTTTAGCCCATTTATTCTACCAAAACCATATTTATAATCAGGATTTGAATTTCCTAAGTCGTCGGCATTATTTGATAATACAGCCTTCATAAGTGAAGCAATAGGATCTGCACCTGCATTTAATTGGCGATAACGTTGATAAAGTTGTGCTACTGTACCCGAAACCCCTGGTGCAGCCATTGAAGTACCACTATTTGCAGCATACGTATTATTAGGCTCTGTAGAAACTACACCTTGACCAAATGCACTTACTTCAGGTTTGATACGTCCATCTTGAAGAGGACCAAAACTACTGAAAGTAGTAATAACATCATTGTTTGTCAAAGCACCTACTGTAATTGTATTCTTAGCAGCCTTACCTGTCGTAGAACCAAAACCACCAGCACACGAACCTTGAGAGTTTCCCGCTGAAAATACGTGAACAAGTTGAGGATTATCATTTACTAATAAATCTTGCCCTCTGTTATTACTTCCATAAGGATCACCAGTAGCACAACTAGGACCACTGCCATACGAATTTTGAGTGATTACAATGCCAAAGTTAGTAATAGCATTTTGCATTTCAGTTGCAATATCTCCATTAAAATTATGAGAATATATTTGAGCATTAGGTGCCATTCCTGTATTTCTAGGATTTAATAAACCTGCTCCTGCCATAGTACCTGCTACGTGTGTTCCGTGATTGCTATCTGCTGTATTTTCTACAAGAGTACGTCTTCCACTAAAATCTAAGTGATTAGCAACATTTCCTCCGTCCCAAATTCCAAGATTTACTCCCGTACCATCTAGGTTTCTAGCACCATAATTTAAGATAGCCGAACGGTGAGCTGATTTTCCGTAATAATTTTCTTCTTTTGGAGGCTCTGGAAAAGATTCTACCCAAAGTACCCAAGGCAAGTTAGCTACTTGCATGATTGCTGTTTGAGGTACACTTACTGTCAGAATACCTGATACTTCGCTTTCATGTATTAATTTCCCTCCCATATTTACCATCGCCATTGAGGTAAGCATAGGACTGATAGCATCAAAAGGAATAATATTTAATACGACTTGATTAGGTGCAGGAATAGCCCAAGTGGGAATATCTCCTTGCATCAATCTACTTTCTGTTTTTTGAGCTGTTGAAAGCCGTACAAAAGCATGAATTTTGAAATCTCTAACCAATGATTCTAATTCAGCACTAGGAATGGTTGATTTAATTTTGGCAGTATAAGATAAATCTGGTAGATATTGAATAAGTTCAACACCTTTATTTTTTAAATTCTGACGCTCTTGATGCGATGGAAGAGTAGTAAATTGTACCACCATAAAATAATGGCTTCCGAAAAGTGCGTCTGCAAAATCATTCTTATTCTGTATAAACTCTTCCGTATTAGAAACATATTTTTCAGTAGAAGATTTCAGACGTAAAGAAGGAGATGAATTTTGAGCAAATGCAGATTGCATGTCAAAACTCAAAAGTCCTATCCCTAAGAGAAGGACAAATAGAATTTTTTGAGAAAAAATCTTTGAATGCTTCAAAGAAAAGAAAGACGGATAGTTGTATTTCATTGTTGTGAATGGTAGTAAATAAATATAAAATGAAAGTAATTTTCAATGAATCCTAATAGTTGATAGCTTGTAAAATATGTCTATTACAATATAATGTTTCAAACATACAAAATTTATCATTATTTTAATACTTCTTTTCGAACAAAATACAGAATTTATTTAATTACCATAAAGAAAACGTTTTTTGGATACTGTCCAGCTATTCTCTTCTTAGACTTTATTTTTACACAAAAAATCGATTTTCCTAAATTAAATTAGAAAAATGGATTTTAAATATCAACATGAGTGACATTTTTAAGTATTTGATTTTCAGTTGCAGCGCAACGTAACCTTTGTAGAACCTCAAAAATGAACTTTATTAGAGC
>PFKD01000205.1 GCA_002784125.1 Flexibacter sp. CG_4_10_14_3_um_filter_32_15 | reverse complement strand
CTATAAAAAAGAAAAATCAGACAGTTTAGAAACCGTCTGATTCATATAAAATTTATCTAAAAACCTGTAACGCTATTTCAGGACAAGACATGATATACATATTATTTCAATAAATTTGAAGTAATTGAAGTATGAGAAGCATTACGTGCAGGAACAAAAGAAGCCAAAATGGTAACTACAACTACGGTAACACAAACCCAAAGAATATCTAAATATGCTAGCTCAACAGGATATGATTCTACAATCGAATTTCCATTTCCTAAAGGCACAAAACCCCATTGCTGCTGCGCCAAAATTATCGAAACACTCAAAACAATTCCTACTATCGCTCCAATAAAAGCAATAATAGAACCTTCAAAATAGAAAATCTTTCGAATCATAGACTTTGAACCTCCAATCGAAAAGAGAAGCGAAATATCATAGCGTTTTTCTACTGCAAGCATCGCCAAAGAAAAGAAAATATTAAAACTTGCCAGCGCAAGAACAAACGAAAAGGCGATGTAAGCAAAAAAACGTTCTATCTTAAAAGCTCTCAAAATACTTGCTTGTTGTTCTTCAGCATTTTCTACTACAAATTTTCCTTTAAATTTTCCATCCGTTTCTGTTTGGGCATCTTTTACCAAAAGTCCAGATTTATTTTCTAGTTCTCTTTTTAATTGCCTTTGAACTTTATTTATTGAAAACCCATCTTTTACTTTGACTTCTAAAGAAGTTCGGTTTTTTCCATACTCAGTTAATTTTTGAGCAAAAGACAAAGGAACAATTACATGGTTTTGGTCAAATTGCTGTTCGATAAAAAGAACTCCACCTGTCATGATGGCTTTTTGATTGAAGGCATTTAATGGATTGGTAGGCGAAATGTTCTTCACTCCTTTTTTGGGATACCACACTTGTAAAGGCGTAACTTCATCGTTCATAGCTACAGAAAGCATCGTATAGACACCATATCCCAAAAGAGCAAAATCTAGATTTCCTTCTTTTATTTTGAATTTTCCATCAATAATTTGGTCTTTGAGTTGATACTGCTCCGAAAAATTATCACTCACTCCCTTCAAATGGACAGCCATTCGTGTTCCTTTATATTGAATGAGTGCATTGTCTTCAATCACTTCTGTAACCGTTTTGACACCTTCTACACTTTTTATGGTTGTCATTAGAGAATCATTCAAAACAAATGATTTTCCTTCTCTAGCCGAAATTTTGAGTTCAGCATTGTATGCTGTGTGTAGTTTTCGTGTCAGATTTTCT
Organism: Flexibacter sp. CG_4_10_14_3_um_filter_32_15; assembly: GCA_002784125.1. GTDB lineage: Bacteria > Bacteroidota > Bacteroidia > Cytophagales > Bernardetiaceae > Bernardetia. The sequence continues at coordinate 10,470 of PFKD01000205.1, read as the reverse complement.
AGTCCATTAAAAACCGAAAGTACAATAATAAGGGCAGCCGTTCCGATAGCAACACCAATCATAGACATAAAAGTCAGAAGATTGATAAAATTTCGTTTTTTCTTGGCAAAAAAGTAACGACGAGCAATAAAAAGAGCTGTATTCATAAAAGTCTGTCTAATTCAAATCAAAATAGATTTTGTATGTTTTTTGGTGTCATTTCATTATGCGAAAATACCAATAGGCTTGCAAACCCAATTCTTTAAATCACTTCATTAAAAAAACCTTATAAAATTATCTTATTGTAAGGATAAGGAAATTTTATAAGGTTTAAAAGAGTTTTTGTTTACTTGATGGATTGAAAAATAGTCTGAGATAACTCTAAATTTTTAGGCAAGTAACCAGTTGGTTGCCTCGTCTTCTGTCTTGAAGTTTTTAGACTCTTCTAGATAATCTCCTTCATTTCGCATTGTATCAAGTTGTTTTAAAGACATTTGATTATAAATATCTTCTGCTACGATACGAGCTACTTTAAAAAATTTAGCGTTTGAAATTTGATAGGCTTTCGGAAAATAATTTTCTTTAAGCCAATCTCGGTTTTCTTCTGCAATTACTTTACTTTGACTCATATCTACCAAAATTTTGTTGGTTTGATTTTTTTGTATCAAATCCAATACTTCTAACCAACACGGTTGATATTTTTCTAATACCAAAAAGCCTTTCATTTCTACTTTAATATAGTTTCCTTTTGGATTTTCTACATAATCTACTTGATAACTACCAGCCATAAGAATAAAAAATTAGTTTTACTAGGAAAGAACAATAATTAATGAAATATAACAACTAATTTGATAAAACAAAAGGCTATTTATTAAAAAAAGAAAAAAACACAGCTTTTTATTAATTAAATACCATAATTACTTTTAGCAAATCATAGCCATCAATTTCTCATCAAACAAAACATATTTTGTAGGAGAAAAATGTTTTCTATCGTGATCTTTCATTTTATTAAAGATTGCACGAATTTTATGTTGCTTATTGCGTTTGGTATCATTAACAGCCGTCTTCAAAATTTTAACGAAGCTAATTACGTGTTCGCAATGTTCTTTTCCCATCAAACGAATTTGGCGTTGAATACTACTAATAAGTTGATTGAATAAGTCATATTCTTTCATAATCGCATACTCTAAAGCCAAAATAGACTTTATTTCTAATTGAGCATACGGATATTTTTTTAGATTAACGTTATTCAAAAGATTATTCAACCAGCGAGAAGCCTCTTCGTATTTATCAGCATAATGACAAGAAATTGCACGATACGTAATGTATTCGATATACTTTGGCATATCATCTTCATCTGCTTCAAAATCAGCAAATAACATTTCGTTTTCTACATACATATATGACTGTTCGCTAGCACGGATACAGCGTTCGATCTTTGTATGTAAAAACTGTGATGGATAGGTGTACCAGCTATAATTTGTCAATAAATCACCGATTGCTTCATTTACATCTTCATAATATTTTTCTGCTTTGCGATATACTTTGTAGTAATTGTAATACTCCAAACGCAAAAATTCGAATAACAAACGGAAATGATAATAAATTGTATCCTTTTCGTAAGTAGCAAATATTTTATTTACTTTTATTAAGATGTCTTCAATCGGTTCTTCATCATCAGTAAGTCCTTCATCGCCTTCGACAAATAACCTGTGAAAAATATTGATACAACTTTGATAAACAAATAAACGATGCGATTCATAAAGGCGAGCTACATTTTCAATTTCATTTTTGAGAAGTGTAAGGCCCAAACGCTCTACTTCATCGCCTGTCATGGAATAAATTCCAAACTTTTTGAAATAGTCTGACAAAATATCTTCTGCTCTGTCAATAGCAAGCATATAAGCTACATGCTTGTTATAAAGTTGAGAATATTCGTAATGTTCTGGAGAATGAACATGAAGTTTTTTGAGTGCTTTATAAACAAGAGTAAGTTCGTTAGAAAGATCATAATCTAATAATTCTTTTTCTAACTTCTTGATCGTAGCAATAGAAATTGTTTTCTTTTTGGTAAAAAGCACCTCATTGATATTAGCCACTTTTTTGAGCAAATCAGTACGAGGACTTTCCATTTGCTGAAGCAAATATTCTTCAATTTTTTGATTTAGACGAGAACGCAGCGTATAGTATGCATTTGTATTTACATCTAACTGGCTCATTACTTTTCCGTCTGCAAGATTTCTATCTCGTAAGGCTTTAAGTAAAAAAGCAGATTTATCGGCATTACTGACGACTAATGAATCATATATTGCTTGGTAATCTTTTTCAGATAATTGCTTTATTATATTTGTGAGTTTTGCCATAATAGTTTCTTGAATGTACGCTTTTGATGTACTGCTTTTAATGTAGCTTGAAAAATAATGCTTAAAAAACTTGAGGAAAGTTGATGTACAAATGAAGTCTAACCAAATACTACATTGTTTTTAATGTAAAATTAAGAAAAAGTACAATGTTATGGCAACTTTTGAGTCATTTTTTTTCAAAAAAAGTAAAATTTGTACTTTGTTAATACAATTTTTACTTAATCATCCTCTTTTGAGTCTTGATATCTGGCTCGTAAGACAGACATACTAATTTTGTCGGGAACTAAGATAGCCTCTGGAAAATCATCTAGTATTGCTACAAGTTGTCTTTGTGCTTCCAACTGACTAATGAAATATCCTGCTTTTATTTTGAATAAAGGTTGTTCATAAACAGACTCGGCTCTAAGTCCATGTCTTGAGAGTATATAACTTGCTTTATTCTTTACTGCGTTAGCTTTATCACTGTCCGAACCTGTATAAAGTTGAATACGATAACCAGGTAAGGATTTGAATTCAGAGTTTTTCTCAGCCAAACGAGAAAGTAGCGCATCTACTGCCATTGCATCAGAAGTAGGAGGCGCACCATTTGTTTGAGTTGATTGTGTCGTATTATCTGTATTATTTGTCGATAAATTTTCTGAGGTAGTAATTTCTTTTTTAGGTTCTTTAAAACTAGCTAAAGCTGTTCGGAATGCTGCCAAATCTTCATTATATACAGCAGCCGTTGAATTACTTACTGGTTTTGTTGTTCCACAGCTTGACAAACTTATTAGACAAGGCAAAAAGACGGACAACAATAAAAAATGGTATTTTGTTACTTTATTCACTAATTTTATACTTTTGGTAATTCAATTTTAATCTTATTTTTATTTAAAATGATAAATCAAATTTCCTTCTCGCAAGAGATTTGATTTACCAATATTAACTGTTTACTTTTTACTAAACAAATACAGTTCCTATCAAATCAGCAAATTTGCGTTCACGCTGTGCAATTTCTTTAGAAGAAAGGTTTTCTAAACGCTCTGTTCCAAATTTTTCTACACAAAAAGAAGCCATTGCCGAACCTTTAATTACAGCTTTTGACATCGTTTGAAAATCAATCGTTCCTTGCCCCGCCATATAACCAATAAAACCTGCTGCAAAAGTATCTCCTGCACCTGTTGGGTCAAATACTTCTTCTAACGGCAAGGCTGGAGCGTAATAAATTTTATCTTGCTCATTATTTAGTTCGAAAAGAAGTGCGCCATGCTCTCCTTTTTTGATAATCACATATTTAGGTCCCATTGCATGAATCTTACGAGCTGCTTTTACAAGTGAATATTCGCCTGATAATTGTCTAGCTTCTTCGTCATTGATAGAAAGAACATCGACCAATTTTAAGGTTTTCTTTAATTCTTCTAAAGCAACATCCATCCAAAAATTCATTGTATCCATAACAATAAGTTTTGGACGTTTCTTTAATCTTTCGATAACTGTACGCTGAACTTGTGGCGCAAGATTGCCCAACATCAAATATTCGCACTCTTGATATGCCTCTGGAATGATTGGATCAAAGTTTTCTAAAACATTCAATTCTGTGATAAGTGTATCTCTAGAATTCATGTCGTTGTTGTATTTTCCTTTCCAAAAAAATGATTTCTCATCTTCTTTGATTTGTAGTCCTTCGGTATTTACGCCATGTGACTCTAACATTTTGATTTTGTCTTTGGGAAAATCGCCACCCACTACGGCTACCAAATTTACAGGTTTGGTAAAATAAGAAGCGCAAAGGCTAATAAAAGTGGCTGCACCACCAATGATTTTGTCTGTACTACCGAAAGGAGTTTCGATGGCATCAAAGGCAACCGAACCGACTACTAATAAACTCATATATACAAAGTGTGAATTTAGAATTTAGAATTTAGAAGTAATACAAATGAAATTACTTCGAAATTCTGAATTCAATTATTTCTAAAAAAATTAAAGTACAAATTTACGAATAAATTTAGATTTTAGCGGGCAGAATTTAGAATTAAAGCCAAATTAGACCAAAATACAACCTACAAATCATTGGTTTTGAATGTATCTCCTTGACGAATATCTCCTGTTTGGTAACCTTTCAAAAACCATTTTTTGCGCTGTGCTGAAGTTCCGTGTGTAAATGATTCTGGAACAGTATATCCTTGTGCTTGTTTTTGCAAACGATCATCTCCGATAGCATTGGCTGCATTTAGGGCTTCATCAATGTCTCCTTCTTCCACAACATTTTTCCATTTATCGGCATAGTGCGCCCAAACACCTGCATAAAAATCGGCTTGTAACTCCAACCTAACAGAAAGTTCATTTTGTTGAGTTTCTGAAACTTTTCCTCTTTGGCTATTTACATAATCACTAGCACCGAGTTGTTTTTGAATATGATGCCCTACTTCATGAGCAATAACATAAGCTGCTGCAAAATCTCCTCCTGCACCAAAACGGTTTTGTAACTCTTCGAAAAAAGTAAGGTCAATATAAATATCTTGGTCTGCTGGACAATAAAAAGGACCTGTTGCAGATTCTCCTCTTCCACAAGCAGTACTCGTTACACCACTAAAAAGCACCAATTTTGGTTCTGGGTAATCAGTATTAAGTTCCTCTTTAAAGATTTTGTTCCAAACATCTTCAGTATCTTGCAAAACAACAGAAGCAAACTGTCCCATTTCATCGTTGGGTTGTTCGTTAGTTTGAGTTGTGGTTACTTGATTTTCAGTCTGCACAGAAGAAATTGCTCCTCCTTCCAACAAAGCTGATGGGTCTCCTCCTAAAAGCATAACAATAACGATGATAATTACACCACCAATTCCTAGCCCTGCTTTTCCAGCAGTTCCACCCATTCTACGACCACCACCACCACGGCGATCTTCTACATTACTACTTCCTTTTCTTCCTTGCCAACGCATAATTTTAAAATTTTAGATTAAAAACTGATTTATTAAAAAAATTAGCGTAAAATACGAATTTAGATATAAACTATTTTAATTTTTATCAATAATAATCTAGTTAAATATTTTTTGGCTCTCATAACCAAAAACGAAAGCAATTATTTTACTGCCAAGAAAACTCTTTTATATATTGTCCTTCAAAACAATCATCAGCACAATTCTTTGGAGAGAAACCGTACAGATTAATAATTCCATTTTCATCTGTTCCAAAATAGATTGTATATTCCTGTTCTGACATAGAAAAAAGTGTTTCCAAACAATATTCATATATTTCATCTATACTTCTAATTCCTTTTAGTTCATAACTTCCTTTTTGAGTTCGAACATTTAGTTCTGTTTGCGTAGCCTCGTCAGTTCTATAATCTCTGTGGATAATCAACGAAAGAGCGTCATTACCTAGAAAAGTAACTTCTTTGGCAAGTGTAAAACTCCCCCCTGAACTGGTACGAATATTTTTGTAAGAATAAGCATTATCTTCATGTTTGATTTTTTGCCAATTAGCTTTGCTTTTCAAACATAATTCTTTGAGTTCTTTTAAAGCGTTTTTGTCTGTACTAAGTCTTGTTCCTTCTGTGTTTTGTTGAGGAAATTCACTTGGCTCTCCTGCTGAAGAATTATAATCTATTACTTCAATAGGAGTGTCCGAATTTTTGGTCTGTGTTTGTGCAGAACAAGCAGAAGATACAGAAAGTAAGCCCAAAAATAAAAGTAAAAATAAGATAGATTTCATAAGCGTATTGAGATTTGAGTGAGCTAATTTTTCAAACTTTCAACCAAAAACCATTCCTAGATAGATTTTTTGCGTACTTTTGGTACTTGATACTTACATTTTATTTTTGAGTAAAAATTAAAGGATTAAGAATTTGAACACAACAACAACTACAACTTTTCTAAAAAATCCTTTTTTAATTTGGGTTTTTAGTCTGTTTCTACACAGCATTTTATTAGTACTGGTTTATTCTGTTTTTTGGGCTTCGTATAGCAAACCAACTTTAGATTTTTTATATCATTTATCAAATCAAATTAATACAGATAATTCTACTTTTTCTTTTTTGTCTTGGTTTTTGATAATTAGCTTAGGTTTTGGTTTTTCGGCTGTTTTTGCTCAACTTTTTGCATCACTTTCTGAATTAAATCAAAAAATTAGAGTTCTTATTCTTTATACTCTTGTCTTTTTTGTTGCTTTTATTCCTATGCTTTTATGGCTAGATAGGCACGTTGTAGCAACTATTTGTGTACTTTCTGGTGTGAGTTTGTTAGTGATTAATTTCAAGAAAAACACTTCCTTTTATATCAATAGTTTTGTAGGAACGCTTCTTTGTTTGGTGGGTCTTTTTTGGTCTGTAAAAGGTTTTGGGTGGGCAATGGCTGCTAGTATTCCGTTTTCACTTTGGTATTTAAAAAAGGAAAATTTCAAAAATCAGATTCCTCAAGTCGTAATTTTAGTTTCTCTTGTTATGTTGGCTTTGGTTTGGGATTTGATTCAAAATGAAGTTGAAAGTAATAAAACTTCTATTCATTTTTCAGCCGAAAAGATTGAAAAAAATGTTCCTCAATGGCTTTTAGACGAATATTTGATAGAAGTGGGTTGGACAAAGAATGATTTTCGTTTGTGGCTTAGTGGTTTTGAAGGATTTGGAGAAGTTGGAGAAGTTGGAGAAGTTGATTTAAAAGAAAATAATAAAACAAATCAACATTTTTCAAAAAAAGCTATTCAAGAAATTACTGACTTTTTATTGCATTATGATTCTGTTTTCCCTGTTGAAGGAAATCCAATTTTGGAATTTGGATATGTACTTTTACAAATTGCACTACTTGTTTTTTGGTTTCTGTTTTTGGGGAATTACAATCTTTCTCGCTATCGTCTGATAACGTATTGGGTAGTTATTTTTCTGATTTGGGCGTGGACAGAATATGTGAGTTTGGATGCAGAAAATGGTTTTTTATTGGCTCTCTGTGCGTATGGAGGTCTTTTGCCTTTGATTGGTGCAAACAAATTTAAAGATATTGTTTCTTTCAAAATTCATCAAAAAATTATTTTTATAGGAATAATAGTTTTGATTATAATTGAGCTTAGTGGAAGTTTGGCTGTCTATATTTCAGAAAGTCTTGCTACTCGTCAAAAATATGTAGAAGCAAAAGCTGTTTTGGAGAATATTTATAACAGTTATTTCTCTGACAAAAAAACATATATTGATTGGAATGCACATTTGAATAACAAAACCTCGCTTCCTTTTTCTACTTCAGTTACCTCAAAGTTTGATAAAGAACAACTACAAAATAATTTAGTCATTCCGATTCAAAATCTAAGAAATAAAGAAAATTTGACTGAAAATAACACGCTCAATTTTTCAAATCTTTATTTTATTCTCCCTTCAAAAACAAGCAAATCTCAAAAAGATATGCTTACACTTTATTTTAGTGAACACCAAAACAAGCTCATAGAATGGCAATCAGTTTGGAAAACAGAAGAAATTGAAGTTTGGAAATTGATTGCTTTTTAAACTCTTTTATTCAATAATCTCAAACACCAAAAACTGTGTCTTTTGCTTATTACTAAAATTATTATCTGACACAAAAATGATTGTTTTATTGCCATTTTCAAGTGTTTTTCCTAAAGTCATTCCTTCAATATTATCAATATGATTGAGATTCATTTTTGATAAATCGGCAATAAGTTGTTTTTTGAGAGGAATATAATCTTTGTTTGGAATAAGATTTTTTAGGCTTTCTATGTCTTTAGAATTTGTTGCATTTTGTGTTTCTACTAAGAATAATTTTACAATAGTTCCCTTATCTGCTTGATAACCTTGCGAATAAGAGCGTTCCAAAACTAAAAACTGTGTATTGTCTTTATCCTTATTTTTATCGTTTTTCCATTCCAAAATTTCTACAATTCCATTGAGTCCGTAAGCTGTTTTTGGAATTGGTTCTTTTGCCACAGGTTCGGCTAAATAGACAAATTCATTTTCAAATTTTGAGGTTTTTGTATCCAAACCTATCAAACGAATAGGAAAAACACCTTCCATTTTTTTTGTCATTTCTCCATCTTGTTGCAAAGGAGTTTCGGAAAGAAACCAAAGTTTATTTTCATTATCCGAAAAAGTCAGAGCCTCAATAGCTGCATTATGAAACCAACCTCTATTTTGAGTGGTATCTATAAAATGTTTTGGTAGATTCAATTTTCTGATTTGATTTCCATTCGTGTCCATTTCTGCAATAAAAGGAATAATATTTCGCTGTTTATCTCCTTCACTACTCCAAAAAAGTGTATTTGATTTGCTGGAAAAACGAATACTTTCTGGGTCGGCAATCTTCATTCCTTCATTTTTTTTTGGATAAAGCTGTCTATTTTCTTGTTTTAGAAAGTTTACAGAATTGAGTTGCAGCTTTTCAAAGCTATCTTTTGTATAATCTAATTTGGCAGTATAAAAACGCAAACGAGCAGTTGAATCAAATAAATCATCAGAAAGTAAATAATAAATGTCGTTTTCTTTGTCATAATCAATTCCTGAAAGTCCTCCGAGAGTCATTTTTTGTTCATTTTCTCCAAACTGTTCCTCAAAAGGAATAATTTTTTCTCCAATAAAACGAAGCGTAAAAAGATTTTTTTGTTCTGTATTTTGAGTAGAACTGTTTTTTTGACTTTGACAGTTTGTAAATACAAAGAGGCTAAAAAAAATAAAACTAGACAAACTTAGCTTATTTATTTTTTGAGAGTAGATTTTTCTCATAGTATTGGTGTTGGTGTCGCTGTCGCTATCGCTAAAACACCAACAACGGCAGGTTTTTGGTAGTAATAAATGTTGTTTTTAGAAAAAAGCAAGCCTTTTCCCTACTTATCTTAATTTTCCTTTTCTTCTCCTTCTTCTTTTTCCTCATTATCATCGCTCAAATATACATCTAAAAGTCCTTCTGGAAGTTGCATCAAAATTGACTTATTTTCTCTACTGAATTCTTTTATCAATTCTTTTTTTAGAGGAATCAGAACTTCTTTTTCTTTATGATTAATAACTAATAAATCATTTTGAGGAAGGTTATAAATTGTTTCTATTTTGCCAATTTCGCCTTTTTCTACATCAGAAACCATAAAACCAATAATTTCGTGATAGAAAAACTCATCATCTTTTAGTTTTGGAACAAATTCATCTGGTAAAAATAGTTTTAATTTACGAAATTCTTCTGCTTGTTCGATAGTATCAATTCCTTCTAATTTTATGAGTACTTTTTGTCCGACTTGTGGACGCAAATTTTCTACAAAAAAAGGAACTAATTGTCCTTTTTGTTCGACTAAAATAGATTCAATATCAAGATACAAATCAATATTATCGGTGTCCCAAAAGGCTTGTAAATCGCCTTTAAGTCCGTGAGGTTTGATGAGTGAACCAAGTTCGAAACAGTTGTCTTTATTCATTTTAGGAACTAGAGATTAGGAAATGGGGATTGGTAAATACATAAGAAAACACAAAATTACCTTTTTATTTTTAATTTATTTAAAAATATAATGAATTTGAAATTTACTGGTAACTGATTACTGTTCTCTGGTAACTGATTTTTCTCTAAGTTTATCCAAAAGCGCACTCAAAAGTCCTGCTTCAGCATCTGAAAGATTGAGATAATTAGGTTTGTCAATAGCTTCTTCTTGGTCTATTTCTTTTAAAAGTTCTAAACCTAATTCTGTAATTGAAATATTTACCTCCCTTCTATCTACTTCTCCACGCCATTTATTGATATATTCTTTTGTAATTAATTTGTCCATAATACGTGTCGTATTCGAATTTTTATCAATCATTCGGTCTGTAATATCTTTTGCACACAATGGCGTAGGATACGACCCACGCAAAATACGAAGTACATTATACTGTTCTTGAGAAACGCCATAACATTTGAGTTTACTTACTACTTTGCTACGCAACCAACTTGCCGTAAACATAATATTTAACATTGCCTTGTGCTGGTCAGATTTGAATTTGTTTGTCTTTAATGCCTCTTCGATTTTCATTAATTAGTTAAAAAAGTAAATGATTGTTTTAGGAATGATTAACTGACTTCTCAATTATTGTACCTACAACTACTTTTAGGTAGTTTATGTTTTACTATTTTTTGTTGATTGAATTTACTCTACCCTACCATTTTTTAAGTACTTGATAATGAGCAGTTTAATTTAT
>PFKD01000444.1 GCA_002784125.1 Flexibacter sp. CG_4_10_14_3_um_filter_32_15 | reverse complement strand
ACATAAAATGCAAATACAGGAAAAGACATGTCTTTTCCCTACAAATACAGCATTTTTATTCAAAATTTACTGTTTTTTGTTTTACAAAAAACATGTGGGTAAACGATAGGGTTTTAACCCTGTCTATGTATGTTAAAGTAGCCAAAAAATTGAAAAAACGACAATTTGAGATGCACCCAAATAAACCGTAATAACGTTTATTATTAATTTTTTACCATCATTTTTTGCTTACATTTTCCTCTACTTCTGTTTCCATTTTCTTTTTAATGAATTTCAAAATGGCAAAACAAAGTAAAAAACTTAAAATTCCTAGTGGAATCATCGTCAGTAAGTCATTTCCTTCTATTTTAGGAGCATTGAGCATTTCTTTATCAACAAATAAGAACATAATCAAGGTAAGTCCATTATTCAAGATATGCGCCCAAATCGGAACAGTAATATTATTGGTGTAAATGTACAAGTAACCAAACAAAGCCCCCAAAAGCATACGAGGAATAAACCCATAAAACTGAAAATGAATGGCACTAAAAATAATGGCAGTAATCCAAACAGCCATGTGTTTGTTTTTAGTGAGATTCTGAAACAGAGGTTGTACTACTCCTCTAAAAAATATTTCTTCAGTAAGCCCTGCCAAAATAGCAATCACTATAAAACCTAAAACAGCTTGTAAAGGCGAAGAAAAATCGGTCATAAAAAGAGTTAGCGTTTGAGCGTTATCTTCTTGTGTTTTCATCCATGTTTCCAAACCCTTTAGCGTTTCAGGAAATTCTACAGCTCCATTTAATGCACCTGTTACCCAAACAGCAGGAAAAGCAACCACAGCTAAAACAAGTACTATCAAAAAGATAAAAGCAGGTGTTTTGTAGCGTTGTAAAAAAGGTTCTTCCAAAAAGTGTTGAGCTAATTTGGGATTCATTACATGAACAGCTCCTTTATCTGGACTGGCTTGATTAAATTTATACACATATTTTACAAAAAATAAAGCTGCTGCCAAAAAGCTAAAAACCTGTGTAAAACCTTGCAAAATCAAAACAGGTGTGCGAAGCTCTGGGTATTCATTCATATTCTGCATTTTGCTAGTAAATTCCATAAAAGGAATATCAAAAGCGATGGAAATCAAACCCATTCCAATAAACTGTGCAGCCACTAAAGCAAATACAGTAATAAGTAAAAGAAGGAAAAGCGAAAAGATATATTTCATGATGGCGTGTAGGAATTGGAAGTTGGAAGTTAGAGGATAAAAATAACAATTTACTAATTAGAAAATCTACATTTATTCATTATTTTACAATAAAAAAACCATCATTTCCATCATCTTGGTAAAGAGGCATCAAAATATAACCTTTATAAGGAGAACAAATTTCTTTTCCGTCTTGGTGTGCTAATAATTGTCCTTTTTCTATAGTATCAAAATTCCCAAAACCATCCAGCATTTTAAAAGTTGATTTTTCTGGTATTTTATGGATATACTCACAGGTTAGATAACTCGGAACGCCGCTTCGGATAGTTTCTCCTAATGTATGTTCTAGGTTTGGAATAGGTTGAGAAGTCATTTTTAGGGCTTGCATGATGCGCCAAACTCCTAAAACAAGGTTGTTTGCAGAATTTTCTTTTCCTATCGTTCCACCTTCAAAAGCAAATGTTTCATAATTCCATTGTTCCATGTAGGTCATGGCAGTTCCTTCTAATTTTTTATCTAATCCAAGAATAACAGGGATTTCTAAAACTTGAGCAAGAGCATCATCAGTTGTTGTTGTTCTGACTATAAAAGCTCCGTTTGGTGCAGAAGTAGTATGCAAATCTATCAAAACACGTCTTTTATAGGTATCATGAGGAATGACACGCAAAACTTCGATGAGCTGACGTAATTCTTCATATTCTGAAATTTCAGAATCGGGTGGTATGTGATCGATCAAGTTGTTTGTCCAAATTCTATTCAAATCAGTTTGTAAGTAGCGTTTTTTTTCTTTGAGGGCTTGTAAATTCCCTCCAATAGCTACAAAATGTCCGTTAAAAAGTCGTTTATCTAAATGAGAAACAAGATATTCTAAAGCATTATACCCTGCTTGTTCGTTGCCATGCAAACCACCAATACACACCAAAAGTGTTTGATTATCTCCACCAGAGATATTTCCAATAATACGTTTAAAAAATGTTGATGTGTCTGTGATTTCTTGTTGTTTTTGAGTCATTTATCTTGGTAAAAAAGTCAGAAAAAGTTTTGATAAAAACCCTAAATTTCTTAATATGTTTTGTAGAAGTTTAGGGTTAGTTTTATAGTACGCAGAATAATGCGTAAAGATACAAAAAACTGAATTTTATGAAGTGTAAAGTTTCATAATTGAAATTCTATTTTGTCGCTAGTCTAAATCTTACGACTTTTGTAGGAAATTAATTTTACACCAAAATAGAATCCAAAATAGTTCTATTATTTACTTAGTTTTATGCAAGAGTTTTTTATGCTTATCTAAATGAAGATACAATTTGGATTTATTCCTACATTATTCTTCCTATTCTAATATTTTTGGCTCGCCTGACTGATGTTAGTCTTTCGACGCTTCGTATTGTTTTGGTAACGATGGGAAGACATAACATTGCTCCTCTTATTGGTTTTATTGAGGCTTTTATTTGGCTGCTTGCTATTGGTCAGATTATGCAAAACCTAACTAATATTATGTCTTATTTGGCGTATGCAGGTGGTTTTGCTAGGGAAACCTATTTGGGAATGTGGATCGAACAGCGAATTGCTTTAGGAATTGTTATGGTCAGAATTATCACAGGAAAAACGGCAGATGGATTGATTTCCAAATTAAAAGAAACAGATTATAGACTTACACATCTAAAAACAGAAGGAAAATATGGCGATGTAGGCGTAGTGTTTTCGATCGATATTCCGACTTCTGATTTGGGTACATTCTTACGCATAGTAAAAAAATAAAAATGATTAAGAAATAAAAAATGGGAATTGGAGAATGGAAATTAAGAATGAATTAGTAATCTTTTTTGAAAAATGCAGCTTTATAGTTTACTTTTGTAGTTCTTAGATTAAAAAACAAAATTATTTGTAGGGAAAAGGCTTGCCTTTTTCTAGCTAGTAGCTTAAAAATAAAATGAATATAAACGAAGAAATACAAAGTCAGCAACTAGATTTTGAAAAGCAGAACGGACTTGTTCCTGCAATCATTCAAGATTCCAAAACGATGCGTGTTTTGATGCTTGGTTTTATGAATCAAGAAGCATTCGAAAAAACACAAAAAGAACAAAAAGTTACTTTTTTTAGCCGTACCAAAAATCGTCTCTGGACAAAAGGAGAAACTTCTGGAAACTTCTTACACGTACAAAAAATGCACTTAGATTGTGATAATGATACACTTTTGATTTTTGTAAAACCAGAAGGAGAAGTTTGTCATAAAGGAAATGATACTTGCTTTAATGAAGAAAAGAATACAGCAAATACAAATTTTTTACAGCATCTTGAAAATACGATTGAAAAAAGAAGTGAAGATACACCTGAAAATGAAAATTCTTATACCAATAAATTACTCAAAAGAGGCGTTCATAAAGTTGCTCAAAAAGTAGGCGAAGAAGCTGTCGAAGTAGTTATTGATGCGATGAGAGGAGATAAAGAACGTTTTAAAGAAGAATGTGGTGATTTATTGTATCACTTACTTGTTTTGATGCGCTCTCAAGATGTCAAAATGGATGAAGTGATGGACGTTTTGGAAAAAAGACACAAGTAATCAGTTATCAGTTAATACAGAATGCAGTTTTTAGCTTTGTCAGTAGTTTTATCAAAATCTACTGACAAAGTTTTTCAGCTAAAAAAATAATAGTATGAAAAAAAACAAATTATCAGAACTTCGTGAAAATCTAAAAAATTGCTTTAATAAAATTATTTCTTTGAAAGAATATAATTCAATTAAAGAAACGAATTATCTATTATCTACAAAAGCAAATAGAGATAGATTGAATAAATCAATTCAAGAGATGCAAGAAAGTAAAACAGTAAAATTTGATATTTAATACAGCGTTTAAAAAGTTTTGCGATATTTTCTACCGTCGTTGAGGCTTCGCCGTCAACGAGGATTATTTCTCAAAAACCTCAACGACGGCGAAGCCTCATTGACGGTGGGGTATAAAATATCACTATTTTTATTAAAAAATGTATTAATCAGTTACCAGTTAATACAGAATGCAGTTTTTTATTGATTGCATTCTGTATTTGTATTCTCTAATTTCTAATCTCTATTTTCCAGTTCCTACTCCCCACGCCCCAAAATTACTCCCCATCTAATCGTTCGTTTTCAGATTTTGCTACAAGTATAGAAACAGTTGCATCACCAGTAACATTCACGACAGTACGGCACATATCCAAAAGCCTATCTACTCCCAAAATAAGATTGATTCCATCAGAAGGAATTTTGGCTTGTTCCAAAACAATAACGAGCATCAAAATACCAGCCCCCGGAACGGCAGCAGCACCAACAGAAGCAAGTGTAGCCGTCAAGACAATTCCGAGTTGTTGGACTAAAGTCAAATCCATTCCGTAAGCCTGTGCAATAAAAAGAGCTGCAACACCTTGATACAAACTTGTTCCGTCCATATTTACAGTCGCTCCAACTGGCAAAACAAAACTTACAATTTCTTTCGGAACACCCAAAAATTTATTCACTCGTTCCATCGTAACAGGCAAAGTCGCAGCACTAGAACTGGTGGAAAAAGCTAAAAGTTGAGCAGGTGCAATACCTTGAAAAAACTGAAAAGGACTATAACGAGCAAAAATCATCAAGACAAGGACATAAAAAACAACCATCAAAAATAGGCCTAAAACAACCGTTAGGCAATAAATACCAACCACTTTGAAAAGCTCAACTACTTTGTTCAGATCGCCCTCTGCAAAATCTACAATCAAAAAAGCAAGCAGCGCAAAGACACCATAAGGCGCAAAGAGCATCAGTATTTCTACTATTTTTATGACCAAATCATTGAGCGCATCAAAACCCTTTTTGATAATTTCTCCTTTTTTGAAATCAATCATTACTAAAGCAACACCAAATAAAACAGCAAAAAATATCACTTGAAGCATATTTTGATTGTTGGTAGCTGCTGCCACAACATTATCAGGAACAATATCAATGATAGGTTGCAACGGATTTGATTCTTCTACTTTTTTTGCTTTTTCTTGACTAGCTTTTGTTTTTTCGGCATATTTTTGAGCAAATTCGGCTCTTTTTTCTTCTGAAAATGCTTTACCCGGTTGAATGATATTTGCCAAAACAAGTCCGATTGTAATAGCTACCACCGTCGTAACCAAATAAATGGCTATTGTGCGAGTTCCCAAACGAGAAAGTTTCGAAATATCACTCATACTTGCAATTCCTTGTATCAACGAAATAAACACCAAAGGCATCGCAATCATTTTCAAAGAATTTACAAAAATCTTTCCCCAAGGCTGAATCCAATCAGCAACAAAGCCACTCCAACCCATCAAAACGGCACTTATTCCAAAGACAACACCGAGTATCATTCCAATAATAATTTGCCAATGTAGAGCGAGTTTGAAGGACTTTTTCATAATATGTTGCAGAGCTAGTTTTGTGAGGAATTAATTCTTAATAAAGTTCAAATATAGTTTCATATTTTGATAAATCAAATTACTAGATTCAAAACCGTAGGAGCTAAGTCATATTGCTTTCAAAATAAAATTATCAATTTTGAAAGAATAAGCGTAATTTTGTGTTGTTATACTAAAAAATACCAAAACTGAATACAGCTAAAAAAAGTAAAAGATAAAAGATTATGGTCTATTTGTGCCGAAAAGAGCATTTTTGTGCTTCACACCGATTATTTAATCCTGCTTGGAGTGATGAGAGAAATGAAGAAGAGTTCGGAATTTGTTCGAACCAATATTTTCATGGACATAATTTTGAGCTGATTGTAAAAGTAAAGGGCAAAATTAATTCAGATACAGGCTGTGTTTTGGATTTGAAGAAGTTAGGAAAACTTATTCGTGAAGAAATCATAGATAAAGTTGATCACAAAAATCTTAATATTGAAGTAGAATTTCTAAAAAATAAAATTCCATCTTGTGAAATTGTAATTATGGAATTTTGGAAAATCCTTGCTCCAAAAATTATAGATTTATCAGAAAAAAATGCTGTTTTACATTCTCTTACCCTTTTTGAAACAGAAAAAAATTACGTAGAATATTTTGGAGAAGAGTAAAAAAATACTATCTTTTAAGACTGGTTTTCTCTTAGAGGAATTTTACATTTAGCTCTTGCCCTTTGGTTATAGTATTTTGCTAAATCGTCGGAAGAACCAAAATTGTTATATCACTCTATTATTTTATTGATTTGTCAGATTCGTCTATTCATATTGATTATTTTGAGGCATTAGCCAAACTTACTCGTAGCCAAAAAGTAGAATTAAAAGACTTTTCAGAAGCTGTAGAAGAGGTAATTCAGACTGCCATCGAAACGCTAAAAATTGCGAGTATCAATTTATGGCTTGTTGATAAAGAAAAAAATAAAATCAAATGTGTAGCGCATTCACAACAAAAAAATATATCTGTTACGAATACAAACTTGGATAATGACAGAATGCCCATTTATTTTGAAAAAATGAAAGAAGGAAAACTCATTGTTTCAGATAATGTCTATCAAGATGAGCGTTTAAAGGAGTTAGTCTATATTTATTTTGAGCCGAATTCTATTAGTTCAATGATTGATATGCCTATTCATATTGAAGGCGAATTAAAGGCGATTTTGTGTTGTAATCATAGTGGAGAGCCTCGTAAGTGGCAAATTAGAGAGCAACAATTTGTACTTGCTATTGGAAATATTATTGCGCTTCTTTTAGAAATTTGGGAACATAAAGAAGCCGAGCAATGCCTAATTCATAATGATAATCTGCTCAGAGGAATCAATTCTTGTATCTTTCAACTTTTTACAAACCCTAATTTTCAAGATGGATTAGATACCACAGTTTCTACGATTGGAAAAGCAACCAAAACCGATAGAGTATTTATTTTTCAAAATTTCTTAGATGAGAAAAAACAACAATGCTGTAAAATTATTCACGAATGGACAAGCCAACCTCAATACAAACAGATTCATAAAAGCGAGTGGCAAAATGTAAATTATAGCATAACAGGTTTGGAGCGATGGAGAAATCAGCTTGAAGAAGGAAAAGGAGTGAAAAATATAGCTAATAAACTTACCTCTTTTGATGAATATTTTTTGTGGAGCAAACACGCAAAATCTACACTTATTGTTCCTATTTTTGTCAATGAAAAAGAATTTTGGGGCTTCATAGGGTTAGAAGATTGTGCTGGAAAACATATCTGGACACTAACAGAAGAGAGTTTTATTTTTAATCTTGCCATTACTATTGGAGGAATTCTGACTACTCAACACGTTGAAAATCTACTCAAGGAAAAAAATGACCAACTCAAAAAAACCAATGACGAATTAGACCAATTTGCGTATAGCGTTTCTCATGATTTGCGTGCGCCTCTTACTTCTGTAATGGGAATTTTACAGCTTCTCAAAACAGATATTGCAAATGTTGTAAATGTGCAGATGTATCTTCAACTGATTTCGAAAAGTGTTATACGGTTGGATAATTATATTCGTGAAGTGTTGAGTATTTCAAGAAATAGCCGTACAATAATAGAAAATGAAAAAATTAATTTTGAAGAAATTGTAGAAGAAATAAAAGAAGATTTAGCTTATTTAGATGAATTTAAAGAGGTTAGAATAGAATTAAATATAAATCTTCAAAAAGAAGAAACTATCTTTCGAAGTGATAGAATTCGTGTTAAAGCTATCTTCGATAATCTTATTTCAAATGCAATTCGGTATCATAATCCCTACCAAGAAGGAAGTTTTGTTAATATAACAGTTCACATAAATGAAAATGAAGCACGAATAAATATTACTGATAATGGTTTAGGAATTAGTAAAAATCACATAGCGCATATTTTTGATATGTTTTATAGAGCGAATGACCAAAAAATGGGTTCGGGTTTAGGTCTTTATATTGTTAAAGAAACTATTTTGAAACTCAAAGGGACGATAGAAATAGATTCTGTTCCCAATGAAGGAACTATCTTCCATATCGTTTTACCTAATAGAAAGTAGTTTTACTTCTAACTTAGGTTAATCGCATCTAATTTGATTGTTTTTTTAGTGCAGAGCAACGTAACCTTTGTAGATCATTTCAATAGTTAAAAGAAATTGAGAGCAACAGCGTTGCGAAACCTTGTTATTTTTAGACATTTATATTCAAATTTCAAGATTACGCTACTCTGTAGCTAAGTTAAATTACTTTTTTTATTTTTCTACAAAGGTTGTGCTACTCTGTAGCTAAAATTCAATGAGTTAAATGATTCATTTGTGCAAAATCTTCATTTTTTATTGAACCTACTTCTAACCTCTAACTTTATGTTTTTAAGGTGCTAATCGTACAATTTTCCATACTGAAGAGGATTTTTCGTCGTCATTTTCTTTCAAAAGATAGGTAATTCGGTCGTGCAAACGGCTTTCTCTTCCTTGCCAAAATTCTACATAATCTGGAATTAGACGATAACCTCCCCAGTTTTTAGGTCTTTCTATAGAATTTGTTTCTTCATAGTTTTTTTGAATAGAATCAAAAAGAGTTTCTAGTTCTTCTCTATTGTTCAAAGGTTTGCTTTGTGGAGAAGCAATAGCTCCAATCTGACTACCAATAGGACGACTTTTGAAGTATTCAGTTGATTTTTCTGCACTAATTTTTTCTATTTTTCCTTCTATTCTGACTTGTCGTTCTAGTTCTGCCCAAAAAAAAGTTAGACTAGCATACGGATTAGTAGCTAAGTTTTCTCCTTTTCTACTCTCATAATTGGTATAAAAAACAAATCCTTCATCAATACTTTTCAAAAGGACGACACGAGCCGAAGGACGATTATTTTTTCCTATTGTAGAAAGTACCATAGCGTTGGGTTCTGCTGAAGGTTTTGTTTCTAAAGCCTGTTCAAACCATTGTTTGAACTGTTCAATAGGGTTTGCTAAGGCATCTTGAATATCAAATTCTGCCTTTTTATAATTTTGTCTTAAATTTCCTAAATCCATAATAGGTAATAATTGATTGTCAAATTTTAATTTGCACGAAACTACTAATTAATACCTAACATTTTTTTTTCAAAGATGTTTTTTCAAAATAATTTGAAAATAGGCACGAATTTTTCATCCTTTATGGAAGTACTAAAACTATTTATTTGTAGTTTAACATCTCATTAACACTTAAATTTGAAGAAAAATATCTGTTTTGATTTACTAATTTTGTAATTTTGTAAGTATCAGAATTTTCTTTATCTAATTTTCATCATTAAAACCGTATTAGCAATGAAAATCACAAAATACTCTTTTGCATCTTTAGCTTTCAGCTTTTGTTTATTCTTATTTTTATCATCAGGCGCAATGGCGCAAGGCGTTTTCCAGTTTGAAGTAGAATCTTTTGACTTCGGAACAGTAGAAGAAGGCGATAAAGCTGAAAAAACGTTTACGTTCAAAAACACAGGAAATCAACCCATTATTTTGAGCAATGTACGTGCTTCTTGTGGTTGTACGACTCCAAATTGGACTCGTGAGCCTGTTATGCCAGGTCAGACTGGTAAAATTGAAGTAAGTTATAATAGTGCTGGTCGTCCAGGTGCTTTCAACAAAACAATTACAATTACTTCGAATGCAACTGAAGCTACAAAAGTTTTGACTATTCGTGGAAACGTAGTAAGCGACCCTGCAAATGACCCAAAAATGACAGTAGAACGTACTACAGTAGCTTTAGGTAAAATCAAAAAAGGTGAGACTGTTACTTATAAAATTTCTTTCAAAAATGACGGAAAAAAACAACTTCAAGTACATAACCTAACGAGCACTTGTAATTGTGTAAAATTAGCAGGAAGAGCAACAGCAGAAGCGGGTCAGACACAAGAGTTAGAAATCGTAATTACTCCAACTCAAACAGGAGCTTTTCAAGACGATATCATAATTTATACAAATAGCCGTTCGCAAGGAAAAACTACTATCAAACTGACAGGAACAGTAGTAGAAGGTTCTAGCAGCGTTCTTCGCAACGAAAATTCTGGATTCTAAAAACTGAACTCATCCTTTTATAAAATTCTAAAAAAGCCTTATTTGATTGATTCAAATGAGGCTTTTTTGTGGAATTTATTTTGGGTTCTAAACAAATCCTTTATTTTTGAGTAATTTTGAGTGAAATAAAAGATATTATACACTATCTTCTAAAATCTAACTTCTAAAATTTATAAAATGAAAATTAGTATTATCACAGCACGTTCGAAAAATGGTGTCATTGGTTCGAATAATTCTCTTCCTTGGAAAATGCCTTCAGATTTGCGTTTTTTTAAACAAACCACAATCGGACATTACATTCTGGTAGGTCGCAAGACGTATGAAACTTTCACAGTTCCACTTCCTGACCGTCCTGCATTTGTTTTGACAACAAAGTCAGATTACGAGCCAAAATATAAACAAGACAAAACTATAAGTATATTAGAAGAAGGAATTCAAAAAGCAAAAGAACAAAACGAAAACGAGCTTTTTATTATTGGAGGAGGAGAAATCTACAAACAAGCTTTAGATAAAAATCTAATTACACACATGTACATTACCGAAATTGATGCGATTGTAGAAGGCGATACTTTTTTTCCAGATTTTGAGGAATCAGAATGGAAGATTATTAGAAAAGATGATTTTACGGCAGGCGAAAAAAATGATTACGATTATAGTTTTGTCTTTTATGAGAAAAAATAAATGATTACGTTTTTGTGTTTTTTTTATGTCGCTCGTGAAACACGAGCAACGGAGGAGTTATCTTCATAAACTACCGTTGTTGGTGTTTTAGCGAAGCGACACCAACACCATCAGAACCTCTTTTTCACTTTAGTGAAGAAATATAAATTAAGCCTTTGTCGACATAAAGTGGGTCATACGTAGTTGCTTGCCAAAAAATAGGATGTTCTTTTCCTGTATTGTGAATGTGAAAAGCATTTTTGTAGTCTCCTTCTTCCAAATACTTTCCATAATTAGCAATACACCATTGAATCGCAATTTGAAGTCCTTTTTCTCCATTCAAATCATCTATTGTCAATCCTTCTTTTACGACGTGATAGCCCATAATTTGTAAAGCACCCCAAGAAGTTGCAAGCATTGTAAGCTCTTCAGTAGAATAACGTTCTAAATCTTTTTGAGTGAGGTTTCCATATTTTTTTCTTTTGCCTTCTTTTACAGCCTTTAATTTTTCGAAAACGTTGGGTTCATAACGGCTTTGAGGTGGGTTTTGAGCCGAACATTCTAATAAAACTAAGGCTTTGAAATATTCAGAAGGAGCTTCTAATTCTTCACAGATACGCTCTATTTCTGCACCATAATTTCGTTCTACTTTGATTACTGCGTTCATCTTTGCACGTTCGGAAAATATAGGTTTGAGTGCATCATACGAACAAGAACGAAAATTCCATACAATATGAACAAGAATAACCACAACAAATATTTTGAGAAATAAACGCATGTATAAATTATATAGTTGAAAATCGATAAAGGATTTATAAAATTAGTATTTTTCTTAGCAACAAGCAATAAAGAATTGATTTTATATAGGGTAAACGCACGAAAGATTTATGC
>PFKD01000055.1:8042-19687 GCA_002784125.1 Flexibacter sp. CG_4_10_14_3_um_filter_32_15 | reverse complement strand
ACCTTCGGTACAGACTTGAACAAAATAGAAAATACATTTTAAAAATACCTACTAGTGATTTTCCACAAAAATTGTCAGATAACCATCTTATTTTAGTTTAAGAGATAAGTTATAAAACCTTAAATTATAATATCATCTGATTTTTTTGTATTTTGAATAACAAAATAGCTCAAAAGAGCTTCCCAATTTTTACATAAACACCACCAATAAATATAATTCACATGCTTAAAATTATTGAATGTCCTCGTGATGCAATGCAAGGATTATCTCATTTTATAGATACTGATATTAAAATAAATTACCTCAATTCACTCTTACAAGTAGGTTTTGATACGCTTGATTTTGGAAGTTTTGTTTCAGAAAAAGCAATTCCTCAAATGAAAGATACGGCTGAGGTATTAGAAAATTTAGATTTATCGAATACCAATACCAAACTACTTGCCGTTATTGCTGGATATGGAGGACTAAAACGTGCTATTGAATTTGATAAAATAGATTATTTAGGTTTTCCACTTTCTATTTCAGAAACTTTTCAAATCAGAAATACAAAAAAAACGATTGAAGAGGCTTTAAATTTGGTAAGTGAAGCACAAAATATGTGTCTGCAACATGATAAAACCTTAGTTGTCTATTTATCAATGGCTTTTGGAAATCCTTATAAAGAGGTTTATAACCCAGAAATTGTAGGAGATTTTATGAGAAAATTAGATAAAATGGAAATCAAAATTGTTCAACTTTCTGATACGATTGGTTCTTCTACAGAAAAAAATATTATTCCTTTATTCGAATCACTCAGTAAGGAATTTTCGCATATAGAAATTGGAGCGCATTTTCATTCTCCTCTCAGAACTGCTAGTGAAAAAATTGAAGCAGCTTACAAAGCAGGTTGTAGGCGTTTTGATGGTGCTATGTTAGGTTTTGGAGGTTGTCCGATGGCAAAAGATGAACTAACGGGGAATATTCCAACTGAATCAATTTTAGCTTTTGCCAATATGCATGATATAAAAACAGGATTGGATATGATAAAGTTTGGTGAAGCACTTCATCAAGCTAAAAATGTCTTCGATGAAAAAGTAATTGTTTAGACATAATCCATCTAACTAAATTTCAAAATGTCGTTTTCAGTAGGGAAAAGGCAAGCCTTTTCCTAAACTAGCATTTTGAATTGAAAAAATGACTGTATGAAAGAAAAAGGCAAGCCATTTCCCTACAACTATAAAGTTAATAAAGCGATATTTTGAGATGCACCCATTCCATCTAACTAAATTTTAAACCCTAAAAAAGCCTTTTCTTTCAGATTAAAACTAAAACAGAAAAGGCTTTATAGTGTATAAAAATATTTTTCTTCTATCTATCTTCTCAGATAAGCAGCTTTGATTTTTCCTCTTGTAAACTCAATAGAAGTTGTATCTATTGTTCCACTATCACCTTGAACCATTCCTTCAAAGCTGAAATTAAAGTCAGCTTCCAAAATATAACGAACTGTATCAAAACGAGTAATATTAACGGTGCCACTAGGTACTGGTGCGCCTTGGTACATAATACTAGGAACTAAAGCACCTGTTGTATCTGCTGTATCAAGTGGTGCTATTGAGAAAGAACCAATAGCAGGATAAGGTATAAATATAGAAATAGAACTTCCATCTACACTAGATGTACCGTCTAAGTTTAAGAGTGTATCTTTTCCTAAAGAATCTCTACCTGAGCTTATCACTTGGGGTGTAGCAGTGTACCAATAATTAGTATCTGAAATGTACCCTTCTATAACAGAAACTGCAAGTGGATTATCCTCATTATTAGATTCACAAGCAAGAGCAGTAAAGGCAAAGAGAGCTAAAAAAATGTAGGCAAATTTGGATACAAATTTATCTGTGTTTATTAGATTTGAGTATTTCATAGAATAGGCTATTAAAAATTAGTTTTCTGAATGCTTTTTATGATGTGCATAAATTATTGTTGTATTAAATATTTTTTATTGAGGTCCTCCTCCAAAAGGAATACGTACACCCAAATTAGCTCTCCAATAATGATGTAGTTGAGGTGTATAAGCTGTTACATTAGAAACATAATCTTTGAAACGATACGAAGCACCACCTTCAGCAAAAATATAAAAAGAACCTGTATAAACTTCTGCTCCAAGTCCGGCATTTACACTTAGAAGCCAAAACTGAACATCTTGAAAATATTGTGGTTCAGGAAAAAGCTCTCTTCCTCCTTGTCTTTCATAGTCATCTAGTGTCCAGTCAATGTTGTACATTCCACCACTCATTCCACCATAAGTATAAAATCCACCTCTGTCGTTATAGGCACCAAAAAGATAATAACGTAGGTTGGCATTTAATTCAGCAGCTATGTTTTTTGTAGTTATCATGTCAGAATATACAAACTCACCACGCTTAGTTCCCATCATATATGAACCCTCTAAAGAAAGAGCTGTTTTGTAGTTGAGTCCGATATTCAAGCGAAGCTCTGCACCTGCAAAGGAAGGAAAATCTGTTACTTTACCAAAAGGAAAACGGTCTTCGCCTCCAATAAATTTTTGATAACGTCCTGCAACGCTCATGCTTACTTGAGCTTGTGTTTGGCTAGTAGAAAATAATAGCAATGCTACAAAGAGCATCAGAAATGTCCCTATTTTTTTGAAGGGAGTAAATAAAGAAGTTGAAGTCATAGTTGCAAACATAATATGGAATAGAGATTGTTTTATTTTGTTTTTTATATATTAAATGTTATTACAGTTTTTTAAAAATCAAATTGCACTTATTTTTCTTATTTTTCCATAGCGATAGGTTTGTAAATTTATTGTTATGGAAAAATGAATTTTACAAAACTAACCGTGATAACATTTATTGAGTTGTCTAAATTTTCAAATTCTTTTTTGATTGGGTTTGAATTTTAATTTTTCATAATTCATTGCTAAAATATAAAACTATCTAAATTAATTATAGTTTTATAGAATGATTCGTAAAATTAAGAATTTTATTGCGTTTTATTGCACTTTCTTGCCCTATCTTTCAAAATTTGCTCAAAATTTGCTTGAATTTTGATAAATCAATCTTTGCTCGTTTTATAGATTGTTTTAAGATTGTTTTTATGTCTTTGCTGTTTTACCAAAAAGACTTACCCAAACAACGCTATTTACTCGCACTTTATTGAAAACATATTAATATAAATTAATATAAATTAATTTTTATCATTTCGCAATTCTCTTTCAAATGTAGCTATACATTTATTTTAGTTGTACATTTAATAGTCAAATTCTATACTCTCAAATCCTATACCTTAATGAACCATTTCACAAATAATTCTGCCACAACTTCTGCAAAAGTAGTCGTTCTCAATCTAGAATCTGATACAAACAAAGGAAACAAAAATTTACAAATCTTACGAATCTTATCTTTAGGATTTATTTTTAGTGTCTTTTTAGTATTTTTCTTGATGTTTTCGATGTTTTCAGCTCAAGCTCAAAATGCTGATAAAAACAAACATCTAGCTGTTTTTCAAGATAAAACCTATATTGGTCTAGCAACAGAAGATAATGTAGAAATTATATATACACAGTGTGGTGAGCCGATAAGCACTTTTTATTTTGATGTTAGTAATGGCGAACCTATGTTTGTAATGGCAGGATTGTATGATATTATGATGTATCAACTTGTTTCTGTAAAAAAAGAAAATAACAAATATGTTTTGACTTACAATGATGCAAAAGGACAAAAACAAATAGCCCAACTAGAAACAGAATCAAATAATGAGAAAGTATATATTATTTTTGAAGGAATGAAAATGGGGTTTGCTATTAAAGAAAAAATGAGTGTTTATAAAGTTTCTAACGATTGCGAAGAGATGCAACTCGCTTCTCCAAATAAAAAGAAATAGTAAAGTAAAGTTTCAAAACAGCTTTAGTTTCAAACGAACAGTTTACTTTTAGTGAGCCGTTCGTTTTTTTTATGCAACCATTTTTTTGAAAACCCTTTGCAATTCTTTAAATTAGCCTACTTTTAAGATTTTACAACATAGCTTTTTATAAAATAAAGAATGCCACAAGACACCACACCAAACACAGACAATCCAAAAACTCCAGATACATTACAAAAACAAAGCGAAAAAGAGGTTTTTACACCTGAATCAAAACTTTTCACAATAGATATTCATACACATATTTTGCCCGAACGTTTGCCAAATCTGCGTGAGCGTTATGGTTATGGTGGTTTTATTCATTTGGAACATCACAAACCCTGTTGCGCTCGTATGATGATGGACGACCGTTTTTTTCGTGAAGTAGAAGATAATTGTTGGTCAGCAGAGCGAAGAATGCAAGAATGCAATCATCAACATGTAGATGTGCAGGTTTTGTCGACTGTTCCTGTGATGTTTGGCTACTGGGCAAAACCAGAACATACGTGGGATTTATCCAAAATGCTCAACGAACATATTGCAGGAATTGTAAAAGATTATCCAGACCGTTTTATTGGTTTGGGAACTTTGCCGATGCAATCTCCCGATTTAGCCATTAAAGAATTGGAAAGATGTGTAAAAGATTTGGGTTTGGCTGGTGTAGAAATTGGTTCGCATATTATGGATTGGAATTTAGATGCTCCCGAATTATTTCCAATTTTTCAAGCAGCAGAAGAACTTGGTGCAGCTATTTTTGTGCATCCGTGGGACATGATGGGAACAAGCAAAATGCCTAAATATTGGCTTCCTTGGCTCGTAGGAATGCCTGCCGAAACAAGTTTGGCCATTTGTTCGATGATTTTTGGTGGTGTTTTTGAAAAATTACCCAATCTAAAAGTTGCTTTTGCTCACGGTGGAGGTTCTTTTCCTGCAACTATCGGACGTATTCAGCACGGTTTTGATGTTCGTCCAGATTTGTGTGCTGTCGATAATCCTATTTCGCCAATAGATTATTTAGGTAAATTTTATTTAGATTCTTTGGTTCATAGTCCTGAAATGTTGGATTATGTAGTTAATCTTATGGGTGCTGACAAAATTTGTTTGGGTACAGATTATCCTTTTCCTTTGGGCGAACTTCAACCAGGGAAACTGATTCATTCCATGAATTATGATGATAAAAAGAAAGAACAATTATTGAGTGGTTCGGCGTTGGAATGGTTGGGACTGAAAAAGTCTGATTTTGCCTTCATGCAGTCTTGGGACGTGGTTTAGGTAAAAATGGTCGCTCATAATGAGTTCTGATATTTTGTGTTGCTCGTGTTATATTTGTGATAGGTCGCTCGTGGGGACACGAGCAACGGTAAATTTTATTTTACTTTGAAAAAATACAAAAAAGTATTATTTTCAACAAAAAAACATTCGTCGAAGACGAAAAGAGAAGCCAAAAACCATCCATCCGTTGCTCGTGTCCCCACGAGCGACCAACAAAACAAAAAATGCTACCTTCGATACAAGAATACATAGATTCGTTCAGAGAAACGACCGATTATTTCAAAACTCTAAAGCTACAAAGCGTTCCTTCAAAATTTGATGCAAACGAACCCTATTTTGTGGCTGGGGGATTTGCCTGTGTCTTTAAAGTAAAACAAAACAATGAGTTTTGGGCATTCAAATGCTTTTTGCAGGAAGACAAACACCGAAACGAAAGACTAACTATTCTTTCTAAATTCCTACAAGAAAGAACCGAAAGTTATTTTATCAAAACCCACTTCTATACAGACGAGTTATGGGTGTGTAGTCAGTTGGCTGGAGATGCTGAATATCCCACCTTCGCCATGCCGTGGATTGAGGGACAAACGCTAGGCGAATACATACATCAGGCTGCTAAAGGACGAAAGACAGAAAAAATAAAAGTAATTTATGACGAATTTTTACGACTCGCTCATTTTTTACTCACTAACGAATTTGCTCATGGCGACCTCAAACACGATAATATTTTGGTTACGCAAGACCAAAACCTTATTTTGATAGATTACGATGGTATGTACTTGCCCCAACTGGCTCATATTTCGTCCCAAGAACTGGGAGGACACGCTTACCAACACCCAAAACGAACAGCACAAGACTGGGGAAAACACATAGACGATTTTTCTATTCTTGTCATTTTGCTTAGTCTGCGTGCCTTTATTGTCTTGCCCTCACTCATAGACGACCACCACACCGAAAACCTCCTGCTGACAGATAACGACATAAAAAATCCCATGCAAAGCCCACTCCTACAAACCCTGTGGCAGCAAGAAGACGAACAACTAAAACACCTACTTAGTATGCTGCTCAATAGTGTTACTCAAAATAACTTGCGTGTTTTGGAAATTGGGGTGTTTCTTGAAATGGAAATAGATTTAAAAATAGAAGAAGAGTTAGAAAAAATAAATGACAAACAAATTGAAGTGCTAACACGAATGAATGTTAATGATAATTATTTATTTAAATCTTCTCATTCTTCAATAAATAAAGAAAGAATAGCAATTCTTAAAAAGAAATATATGCGTAAACCATTAAATCAAAAAAGAAAAATTAATTTTGATAAAATGTGGTGGAATGGATTGCACACAATGGCACATTATCGTTTTAAAGACAAAATCAAAGGAAATGAAAACGAATTAGATTTTTTTGATAAAATAAGAAATTTAACTACATTAAATGCTTCTGACTTTGGAACTTTACCAAGTTGGTTATATTGGATAGAAGAATTAAAAGAATTGACTGAACTTAATTTGGAAGAGAATAGACTTGAAGAGTTACCAAAAGGTATTTGGGATTTAACTAAAATAACTATCTTAAATCTAGCCGACAATGAATTAACTAGTCTGTCAAAAGATATAGGTAACTCAATTAACTTAACTGAATTAATAATATCAAATAATCGACTTATTTTATTACCAGAAAGTATAGGAAATTTAATAAATTTGTCTTTATTAAATTTAAAAAGTAATCGAATTACACAATTACCTGAGAGTATAGGAAATTTAACTAATTTAATCGAACTTAATTTAATGGATAATCAACTTACTACATTACCAAAAAGTATAGGAAGATTGAAAAATTTAACTCGATTAGATTTGTCATATAATAAAATTGCTTTATTGTCAGAAAATATAGGAAATTTAACTAAATTAACTAATTTAGATTTGCAAAATAATAAACTTAATTCAATACCCAAAAGTATAGGGAATTTGACAAACTTAGACGAATTGAATTTGAGAAGCAATAAAATTACTTTACTACCAAATAGCATAGAAAAATTAACTAATTTATCTCAATTAGATATAGGAGATACCGATATACCTTTTTACGAAAAAAGAAATATACAAAAATTACTACCAAACTGTGAAGTCAAACTTTTTTAATTCATGCTCCAAAAAATAAATCATCAATTAGGAATTTCTATGTTGAGTGCTTTGCAGTCTTCGGTGGTTCTTCCTAACAACAAAAAAACATATAGTTCCGAAATCCGTCGTTCTCAACCTACGGCTATGGTTTTCTTGATAGACCAATCGGGTTCTATGTCCGAAACGATGGAGGGTGTAGGCGAAAGTAAGGCTGTTTTTTTGGCTCGTGCTGTCAATCAAGCTATGCGTGAGATTATCAGTACCTGTACTCGTACCGAGGGAGTTCGTCATTATATGGATATTGTTTTGATAGGCTACGGTGGTCTTGGCGATGGAAAAACCTCGTCGGTGTGTTGGCAAGGCGAATTAGAAGGCAAAACGTGGGTTTCTACTACCGAACTTGCAGCTACTCCACTTGGCAGCGAAAAAGTTACAGAAACAAAACTCGTTCATAATGTTTCCAAAACGCAAACCAAAACGGTAAAATATTGGCTTTCTCCAGTTGCTTCTTCGCTTACGCCTATGGGAGCAGCCCTAGAACACGCCTCTCTTTTACTGACCGACTGGATAGCGAACCACCCCACGAGTTATCCCCCTACGGTTTTTAATTTTACCGACGGAGCGCAAACCGACTGTTCGGACGACGATTTAGTAGAAAAAGCGAAGTTTCTCAAAAATTTACATACCGAAGATGGTAATGTTTTGCTTTTCAACTGTCATATTTCTACTTCTAAAAAAGAACCGATTTATTTTCCTTCTTCTCGCAGCGAGTTACCTGTTAGTGATAAATATGCTCAGTTGATGTACAATTTATCTTCTGATATGCCCGAAAAATATGCTGTCGATGTAGCCACTTTACGCAAAACAGATATTCCGACGGATTCTGTTTTTTCGGCAATGGTTTATCAAGCCGATGATGCAGCGTTGGTAAGAATGTTGGATATTGGTTCTCGTTCGCAGCGTACTATGATTGGTAGAGATAAGTAGCCGACAGCTTCCAAGCTGTCGGAAGTAGTCGATAGCTTCCAAGCTGTCGGAAGTAGTCGATAGCTTCCAAGCTGTCGGAAGTAGTCGATAGCTTCCAAGCTGTCGGAAGTAGCCGACAGCTTCCAAGCTGTCGGAAGTAGTCGATAGCTTCCAAGCTGTCGGAAGATAAGTCGAATAAGAGTTTGAAAATAGAAAAAAAATTGTATATTCACAGTAAAATAAAAATACCAATATATTTTTCCGATAGTTTGGAAGCTATCGGCTACAATTATCATTTACATTTTATTATTTTACGACAGCTTGGAAGCTATCGGCTACATTATATTATGGACGAGTACAGAACACATTTTTATAGAGCCAATCTTCCTCACTTACAACCTTTAGGAGGGACTTTTTTTGTAACCTATAATCTTTCTGGTTGTATTCCTATAGAAGTTATAGAATTATGGAACGAGGAATATAAAAAGACTAAAAAGGAAATAAAATCAAAGGAAAATGCAAAATGGAATGAACTAGACAACCTAAATAAACGGAATTTTGTAAAACGAGATAAATTTTTAGACACACTAAAAACAGGAAATTTTTATCTAAAACAAGATGCAGTTGCAAAAGAAGCTGCACAATCATGGCATTTTTGGGATACAAAAAAGATAGACCTTTTAGCCTATTGCATTATGCCAAATCATGTACATGTAGTTTTTCGTTTGTTTGATAATGAAGAAATAAAACAAGATGTATATTTGAATCAAATTATGCACTCTGTAAAAGGGTTTTCGGCAAAAAAGTGTAATCAAGTTTTAGGGTTAAGTGGAGAGTTTTGGCAACACGAAAGTTATGATAGATTAGTGAGGAATGACACAGAATTAAAAAATATTATTCATTACATTTTAGAAAATCCTGTAAAAGCAAATTTGTGTAAAGACCAAAAAGATTGGAAATGGTCATATCAAAAACCGTAGCCGATAGCTTCCAAGCTATCGTAATAATATTGGCATTTTCATTATAATAATTTACATAACGACAGCCTGGAAGCTGTCGCCTACTTATGATACGCTCTCAAACCTGTACTAAATACCTTCATAAAGAAGACCAAGAAGAAGCAAATCGTCAAAACGAAGATGCTTTTTTTGTGTCTAATTTTGATTTAAAACACAATAAAAATCTAAAAATTGCTCTTTCCGATGGTGCTGGTGGAATGGGTTTGTTTGCTGCCGATTGGTCAAAACAATTAGTAGATAACTTACCAAATGAGCCTTTCGAAAATGTAGAAAGTGTATCAAATTGGATAGGCACTTTTTGGGAACAGTTTTATGATAGATACAGCCAAAAAGCCGAAAAATTGGGGAGTGATTTTCAAAATAAATTCTTCGAACAAGGAAGTGCAGCTACTTTGATTGCACTTTGGGAAAAAGAAAATCGTTTTGAATGGGTAATTTATGGCGATAGTTGTATCAGCATTTTTTCAAAAAATGAGATTGATAACACTTTTGAGATGTTTCCTTATTCTTTGCCTTCACAATTTTATGGTTATCCGTATTTGATAAATGTTCAAGAAGAGTGTTTGCAAGAAGGTTTTGAGAAGGGAAGTTTTGAGAAAGAAAATGTAAATTTTATTATCTTAACGAGCGATGCGCTTTCTTTGTATATTTTATTGAAAGTTTGGCAAGTAGAGAAAAAAGAAGAGTTTGAAAAATTGACTGTAGAAAATAGTAAAATAGGGAATTTAGCCAGTAAAATCGATGAAATTGAAAAACCTATTTCTACAAATGATTTTTTAGAAAATTTATGGGAAATAATGGAATCAAAAGAAAGTTTTGAAAAATGGTGTTATGAAAAATATAATTTGGGTGTTTTGGAAAGTGATGATTATACGTGTGTGATTATAAAACCGTAGCCGACAGCTTCCAAGCTGTCGAACATATCAATATTTTATTTTCTGATAGCTTGGAAGCTATCAGCTACTAAATACTTATGAAAACTCTTTTTGAAAATATCCGTCCTGCTATTTGTCAGGAATTGGAAAAAGCAACGACTTCTATTTATGTTGCTGTGGCGTGGTTTACGGATTCGACTTTTTTTAGAATTTTGGAAAATAAACTTAATGAAAACGTACAGGTTCGTGTTTTTTTGGTGGACGATGAAATAAATTTTGGAAATTATGGTCTTGATTTTACAAATTTAGAAAACAAAGGAGCTAAAATTCATAAAATTACTGAAACTTTGGTGCATCATAAATTTTGTATCGTTGATAAAAAAGTAGTTTTGACAGGTTCATACAACTGGACAAATAAAGCAGCAACAAAAAATAGAGAAAATGTAGTAATTGTAGAAGATGCAGAATACATACAACCGTATTTAGATGAATTTGAATTTTTGTGTCAAAAATATGCAGGAACAACAAATAAAAATGAGCTGGGAGCAAATCTAAAAATTATTTCTTTGCACCAACAAATCAAGTTTTTGGAGGAAATAATTAGCCAACTTGAAACAGAAAAACAAAGCGTCGAACAAAAGATAAATCATTTTATTCATCTTTTACATTTGCGTTTGGATCATTTGTTCAAAAAATTAATCGACTTAAAAGAAAAAATTGCTCACGAAATTGCAATCAAAACAGAAAAAAAAGAAGATTATAAAAATTGGGAACAAGCCAAATCAGATAAAAAGCACTTTGAATCAGCCTTTGAAGACTACAAACAAAAAAGCATTTCTAATCAAAAAAAAGAAAAAGTAGCTTCTCTAAAAAAATTATTCAAAGAAATTGTGAAACGCTGCCACCCCGACAAAGTACAACCCAAACACGAAAAAGCAGCCACCGAACTTTTCAAAAAAGCACAACAGGCTTTTGAAGATGGAAATGAAGAGTTATTGAATGAAATTTTGGAAAAGTTAGAAAAAGGAATTGCCTTTGATTACAATATTGAATCTATAAACGATGTTGAGTTTTTAGAGCAACTACTTCTAAAAGTACAGAAAAAAGAATCCGAACTCTTGGAAAAATTAGAAAACCTACAAAGACAACAAGAATGGAAAATAATTACTACGTATGATGATGTAGAAGTTTATTTTTCAGAACAAGAAATTTTATTGAATGAGCAGATTAAAAATGGTTCTAAACTATAAGTTTTCTTAATTCTCAGCCAAATATTTATGTACAAAACTAATTGCCATTGCGCCCTCTCCCACTGCCGAAGCTACACGATTCATCGCTATTGCACGTACATCGCCTACTGCAAAAATTCCTTTTACGGACGTTTCTAAAGAAAAAGGCTCTCGTTTGTGCTTCCAAATTTTCTTTATTTCATCATAAGCCAAAAGATTTCTACCTGTTTCTACAAAACCTTTTTCATCTTTGATTACGTCCGAATT
>PFKD01000055.1:601-7999 GCA_002784125.1 Flexibacter sp. CG_4_10_14_3_um_filter_32_15 | reverse complement strand
ATAGGATTGATAGGATTTAAAATACAGATTAATACAAAATACTATTTGAATAAGTCAATTTTAAAGCCATTTTCTTAAAAAAACGTACTTTAATTAGCTACGCTGACTTTTAGTTCTCTGTGTTCTCTGTGTTTTAAAAAAAGTAGGGTACAGTAGTAATTCGTAATTCTTTTTAAAAATACTGTTGAATTTCTTCTTTCATAAATTGAAGAGCAGCTTCATTTTGAGAAATTTCTGTTTCTCCTTGAAGCTCAAAAATACGTCTTGAAAGGTCAAAGCCTGTCGCTCCTTCTGGAAGATCTCGGTAGGCTTGATTTATAATTGAAATAAATTCTTCAACAGCACTTTTGATATATTCCCAAGCTGGTTGGCTAATATAAATCTGTTGTGCTACATTATGATTAAACTCTTCACGAATAGTAAACAACAAAACCTGATGTAATTCGACAGCAGACTGCCCTCCTTCTGTAAGGCGAGGAATGAGATTATTGACAGAATTTCGTTCTAAAAAAATAGCCATTCGTTCGTAAGCCTGTAAACGAATAGGAAGCGCAATTTCACTATTTTTAGATTTGAGTTGAAGTAAAGACTGATTCATTTCTCGTCCGATGAACGATTTGACAACCAAAAACATGCCGTACAAAACTGCGCCTGCTGGTAGTGTAATAATTAAAAGGTCTTTGAGTAAAGAGCCGTAATCCATAAAAAACGTATTGAATAGGTAATTTTTTTAAAAAATCGTATTGTGATTTTGAACTACAAAGGTAAATATTTTTTTGTTCTTTAAATAGGGTTTTCTAATCTAAATTCGATAGTCCATTCATGTAGAGCATCTCCACCTCTCCTCAAGCGAAGCTCAATTTTACGCCCTTCTTTACTTCTAAAAAGCTCATAAATCTCATGAATAGTAAATTTATTGATGTTTATCCCATTTATATTTACTATTTGGTCATTCTCTTTAATGTTCAGCTTCGAAACAGGCGAATCTTTTTCTATATTAGAAATCAAATAAATAGCCGTCCCTGGAACAGGTGTAGATAATTCTATTCCAGCCATATTGTAATTAAATTTGGCTTTAAAATTTCGATTGGGTCTAAGAATAATTTTATTTTTTGAATAATCAACGATAACATGAAAACGCCTTAAAATTTCTGAACCCAAACTACCATTTCGCTCTCCTTGTCCTCTTACAGTTGCTATTGAAGTAGAATCTGGAAAAGCAGTTGTTACGTTTTCTAATTCAATATCTTTCAGAATCAGTTTGAAGGAACGTCCCAAATAGCCTGTAATATCGCCTCGCATTCCTTTTCCAAGATATGCCTCTTTCTTTTTTTGTGGAATTGTTAGCCTTTCATCAGAAGAAATATCTAACCAAATGGCGTGTCCTCCTCCTGTATCGATGAGTAACTTGATAGGAATTGTTGTTGTATCTTGTTTGATAGAATCAGTATCTCTCAAAACTTCAGAATATTGTTGTAAACTTGCCCAAATATAAGGTTTTAAATTAATGATTTCGATAGGAATAATTATATCTTTTTTGCGTGATCTATACTTATATTTTTTTTTATTATAAAATGTAATTGTTTTGCTTTCGTAATTTATCTTTACTACAAAATCAGCAAAAATACCATACCCCATAATTCCGTGAATACGCATTCCAAAACGAGAAGACAAATGAAAAATATCTTCTTTCAAAATAAGTAAATCTTGATGATGTCCTATAATTCCAGAAATATTAAAATTATTATTAGGAGAAGCATAAGCCATTAATTTTTCGCCTGAACCCAAACCAGAAAGTTCGATTTCTTTCAAATAATTTACTTGTAATTTGTCGCCTACACTCAATTCTGTTATGAGCATATTTTGTACACCACTATCCAAAATAAAATGAAGTGTATCCGACTCATTTATCTTTACAGGAATGACAATTAGATTATTAATTAATTTAAACTTCAAAATCAAAGCTCGTTTGCTTGGTCTTTCAAAACTAAAACCGTTATATCTCTCTCTTTGATATTTTTTGGACGAACTACAAGAACTTAGAAAAAAGATAAATAAAATGAAACAAGTAAAAAGTACAACAGAAAATATAGAAAGTCTAAAGCAAGAATTTATTTTTTTCTTAGAGGATATACGTATATTTTTTTTCATCAAAATTAAACAGAAATAATAAAGTAAATTTGTAAGTATGGATTATCAAGGAGTGTTTTCCTCAAATCAAAATACTACTTTACTTGTCAGAAAACAAAATACAAAATTACTTTTGGCTTTAATTAAGAAACTCTATATCACTTAAACGGCTAATTTTTAAAAAAATAAATTTGAAAACAGAATACCAACTAGAATACGAAGTCTTTGAAAACAAGGTTATAAATAACGAAACCAAACCTCAAATTTGGTTTGCCTTTCACGGAATTGGACAAAATACTGAAGCATTTCAAGACTTTGCAAATCAAAATAATTTTAAAGTTTATAGTTTTGGATTATTTTATCATGAAAAAAACAAAGATAATTTTCAAGATAGAAGAGAAACAAGTCTTTCTGATTGGTTGATTTTGATGAAGAATTTTTTGGAAAAGGAATACATAAACCTTCAAGACGATGCTATCCATGTTATTGGATTTTCGTTGGGTGTGCGCCCTGCTTTACAGTTTGTTTCTAATTTTTCACAACTTACTCCAAACTCTATTTCTATCAATGAGATTATCTTAATTGCTCCCGAAACTTTAGCTATTAATCGTTGGTACAGGTTTGGAACACAGACTATTGCAGGAAAATTTATCTTGCAAAAGTTGGCTTCTTCTACAAAAGTAAAAGAAACCATTCTTTCTATCTCTTCTTTATTATTTTCAAAAACGGCTCAAAAACTTATTCGTTATCAAGTCTATACCAATATAACTTCACTTGCTGGTGCGTGGCAAGGGTATCGTTCTTTCGAAATTTATGGAAAAAACTGGAAGGAAATTACTAAAAATCAAAAAGGAAAAATTACGATTGTGGCAAGTGAAAATGATGGTTTTGTAGAACTTAAAAGAATCCAAAAATTTGTTAGGAGACATAGTGCTGACAAAGGGGATTCTATACAATGGATTATTTCAAAATCACCTCATGGTCGTTTGCTTAGGGAATTTAAGCTATAAAATGTAAAACATAAAAAAAGGAAAAGGCGTGCCTTTTCCCTGCAAATAAATTTTGACTGTGAATTTACATTTATTTCTCATATTCAGTTATATCCACTTCAACACCACCGATAAACATATCAGCTCTAATTTTGAGAGGAATTCGGTCTTCATCTGCTGACATCCAAATTTTGATAGATTCTTTTCCACTAAAAATACCATTTTCTGGCATAATTGGAGTCATTACAAAAGTTTCTTTTTTGCCTAGTTTTGTTTTGATAGTTTCTTTTCCAATATAGCGTACTTTAAAATCATATACAGAATCTTCAAAGAAAGCGTCCATTCGGATAATTTCATTTTTGGTTAGCTTTTCATAATCTACTCTACGCAAAAAATAATATCCACTAATCATATCTTGTACATTTGTCGGAATTGGATATTCTTTTTTAGTCCAATTTTTATCATTTCTTTTCTTGTATTTTACATTGGCTTGTTTGCCGTTGTGGTCAAACATCACAGTTTCTTCTTTTCTATATTTATTTTCTTTTATTTTTCTATAAAATTTGCGTGGAATATGTTTTTGTGTGTCGATATACGAACTCCATTTATCATCTACGTCGGTTGTCCAAG
The DNA here is from genome assembly GCA_002784125.1 of Flexibacter sp. CG_4_10_14_3_um_filter_32_15. Taxonomy (GTDB): domain Bacteria; phylum Bacteroidota; class Bacteroidia; order Cytophagales; family Bernardetiaceae; genus Bernardetia. Next base: position 4,250 of record PFKD01000055.1, on the reverse strand, counting down.
CAAAAACGCCTACTGTTTTTCCTTCTACATCAACTCTATAACAACTATTTCCATTTACGTTGTGAGAATTATTATCCACTTTTACAATAGCTTCCCCAGCGTTAATAAAGCCATAATGTACTAGGTAAGAAATTTTTTCTCCTTTTGTAAAAGCAACACCAGAGAGCATGGCTACTCGGTTTCCATTTTGATAAGTCATAAAAGAAGAGGTCGAAAAAACAAAAAAACCAATAGAAACTGCCAAAATGACAAGCATTCTAAGCCTACTCAAAGAAGATTTTTTAAATTTACTCAAAAATGAAGACGGTAAGGTATGTATATTTTTCATGAGATTAGAATCGATAAGAAATTTAGGAATAGTTTTAAATTTACTTTATGTAGAATATTTTAAAGACGGTTTGAGAGTAGAAAAGCCCTCATTTATATTCTATAATTAAAACAATAAAAAAAAGACTTCACTATCAATTTTGCAATAACTATTCCTAAATTAGAAACGAAACAAATAGGCAAAAGTTTAGTTCAATTCGCCATATTCAAACTTAGGAGCCGGTTTTATCTTTACAAATTGCTCTCCCAAAGTAGGAATTTCATCTTTTTTAACCCTCAAAAGTTCATTTAACTGACTTGCATAATCCGTGTAATTCTTACGCAACAAAAAGTCTGTATTGTCCAATTCTGAAAAATAAGTAATGACAGAATACGGAATTGGATAACGCTCAAGTTCTGGATTGCTTTCTTTGATTTGTTTGATAAGCGCTTGAATTTCTGCTAACTTTTTATCATACGCATCCATTGTTTTGGCATCTTGCATAGTCTTTTCATCATAACGCAATTTCAAAAGTGCTTTACGCTCAACTTCCAATTTATCTATCATTTCTTTTCCATTAAACCCCTCTACAAAACGAGCTTCACGCACAAATTTTTGCAACATATCATCTTTTTCACGCTCTGCTGATAAAAGTCTATTCCAAGTTACGGTAACGCTATCGTTGAGCATTGTCAGTTTTTCAGGTAGTGCAAGTGTATCAGTATCAAGCATGTTTTCAGTAGCTTTTTCCCAAAGAACCTCCTCTTCTGCTGTTTGTTGTGCTTCTTCAGAAGTAGCTTCTATATTTTCCTCTTGCGTTTTTTTATCTTTACAAGAAGATAAAAAAAGTGTGTTACCAACAAAAAAAACAGTCAGTATAACAAATGAGAGATAATTTATTTTTTTCATAAAATTACGATTTAAGGTTGTAAGTTATTGGTGTCGCTGTACTAAAATACCAACTAACAGAATTTTTTTTAAATTAATACAAAGATAATCAAAGAAAAACAGTTTTTGTTTATTTTCAAAACTGGCAAAGTCCAAAATTATTGCAGCAAAATAATAATCAATTTTGAAAAACTAGCTAGATTCAATTAGAGTTTGTAATTTTACGGATTAAAAATTAACAACTATCAAAGACTGAAGCCTTCGGTACAGCTACTCACTCTAAAGAGTAAGCTACATAGAATTCACAAAAAATAAAACTATCGTGCGAGTAATCATAAGTGGAGGGGGAACAGGTGGACATATTTACCCTGGAATTGCTATTGCTGATGCCCTTAAAAAAGCCTTTGAAGAAATAAATCAAAATATAGAAATTTTGTTTGTTGGTGCAGAAGGAAAAATGGAAATGGAAAAAGTACCAAAGGCAGGTTATCGTGTGATTGGTCTTCCTATTCGTGGTTTGCAGCGCAGTTTTTCGCCAAAAAATATTTTAGAAAACTTGAAATTTCCTGTTCGTCTGTTTGGAAGTCTGAATCAAGCACGAAATGTAATCAAAGAATTTAAGCCTGATGTTGTGGTCGGAACAGGTGGTTATGCAAGTGGCGCAGTTTTGCAAGTCGCTACAACAATGAGCATTCCAACACTTATTCAAGAGCAAAACGGACATGCAGGACTTACCAACAAAATTCTCTCACGCCAAGTAGATGCAATTTGTGTGGCTTATCCGAATATGGAAAGTTATTTTCCAAAACAAAAAATACAGTTTACTGGAAATCCTGTTCGTTCGGATTTGAAGAATTTGCCTCATGCTGTTCAATCCGATTTTGATTATTTTAATCTAATGAAAGGCAAGAAAACCATTTTGGTAATGGGTGGAAGTGGTGGTGCAAAAGTCATCAATGAAGCTATTTTGAATGGTCTTGAAACGATTTTGGAGAATGATTTTCAGCTTATTTGGCAAACAGGAAAATTTTATATTGATGCCATAAAAAAACAATTAGCTCAAAAAAATCTCTTAAATCACCCTCATCTTTTTGTAAATGATTTTATTTATGATATAAAAAAAGCCTACCAATGTGCTGATACTGTTGTAGGTCGTGCTGGTGCTTTGACGATTTCTGAACTTACTTTGGTAGAAAAACCTGCCATTTTGATTCCTTCGCCAAACGTAGCCGAAGACCACCAAACCAAAAATGCCATGGCATTGGCAAAAGAAGATGCAGCCATGCTTATAAAAGATAATGAAGCCAACGAAAGGCTTATTCCAACGCTTATTTATGTTTTGAATGATGAAAATCAACAAGAAAAACTAAAGAATAATATCAAAACGTTTGCTCGTCCAGATGCTGCAAAGGATATTGCTAGGCGTGTGATGGAATTGGGGAAGTTGTACCCTACTATTTTTTAAATCAAATAATTAATAAAATACCTTTGAATAGTTAAATTAAATCACAGCTTTTATTAACATAATTTTCAAAAAACGTATTTTAATTAGCTACGCTGACTTTTAGTTCTCTGTGTTCCTTTGTGAACTCTGTGTCTAAAAATAGTAGGGTACAGTAAGGCTTGCCTTTTCCTTCCATACAATTTTTTTTCCAATTTCTGGTTCTACATCTTAGCAGAAGGAAAACAAGGAGTAAATGATTTAGGAAATGTTTATGATGTGCAAGGCATAGGAAAAAAAGCAGCAGCAGAGTTTTTATATGAAGCACAAAAAACCTTCGAAATCAAAATGACTTTTATTGATGTCAGATTGATGTCAGAAATCATACTGTAACTACTGCCATCAACAAATGAGGTAGAACCTCCGATGAAGCAAAGGCAGTCTGTGAGACGTGGTATGCTGTCGGTGTAGGTGGTGAAAATTGCTTTTTTAGAGGTAGTGGAGGTATTTCAAGTACAGATGGCAATGGAAATCCTACTGATGATGATGTAAGTGTATTTTGTACTAGAGGTACTACCAAAACTTTTATTTTATTTGGTGTAGATCCAACTTCTAATGTAGAGTGGGCTACTTCTTCTAATTTATTAAAAAGTGAGGAAACAAATACTTCTGTTAAAGTAGAAGTTACTGGTACTAATCCTAAAGGTCATGGTTATGTTTCTGCTACCATAGACGAAACAACCACTTTCTATTATGATATTTGGGTAGGCTCTCCACAAGTAGAAATATCTTATTCTCAAGTTAGTCCGTCTAGGGTAGATGTACGTCTTGTAGGTGCAAACGGAACAGATGTGTACAAACTAAAAAAATAAATTTGCATTTGAGTAGATAAAAATAGCATAAGCACTTTATAAGGCTTGTGCTATTTTTTTGTCTAATAGATAAAACGAACTTAACATTTACTCCTCTAAAAAATTAAAGCCATTTATTCATTTCTAACAAAATTTATTTAT
>PFKD01000055.1:0-552 GCA_002784125.1 Flexibacter sp. CG_4_10_14_3_um_filter_32_15 | reverse complement strand
CTATCTCAATGACTCTGCCAGGATATACCGATGGGCTTACTTGTGAAATACATTCTGCTCTGTCAGCTCCTGTCAATTCAACACAACCTGAAGGATTTTTGAATTTGATCGATGTACTTAAAAGACATTCTTCTTTGGTGTAAGAGTAAGGTCCACCTTCAATTTTATCGCACGTGCCAAGGTCACCGGTATTTTCAGCAATACGGAGATAGCACTTGTCTTTTGGTGGGTTTGATCCTGAATCTTGAAAGTCTTCGCCTTTTATATTTTCACACGTATCAGGATTAGCATCTTGAATAGCGGCATTCTGCATACAATGGTCAGGGTTGTCATAAAATTGACACGCCCACTCATTTATAGTGCTTACGCAACCTGTGAGAAATAGAGGGGCAATGAGGAATGTAGCAACGAAGGCAGATTTTTTGGCTACATTTTTGTTGAGTACTGTTTTGACAATGAGTATCAAAGTCCAAATAACGAATATCCACAATAAAAATTTTGTGGTAGATAACAATGGTATGCCAATATAATAAATGACACCTCTGCCAATAT
>PFKD01000315.1 GCA_002784125.1 Flexibacter sp. CG_4_10_14_3_um_filter_32_15 | reverse complement strand
CCACGAATAAATTCGTGGGTTTAATTTAGGCTACCTTTTGCAATGGGTAAAAGGATTAAATTGCTGATAATCAGATGTTTAAATCATAATAAAACTCTACAAATTAATAGGATGCCAAGGTCTACCATTCATACAATTTCCAAAACAAAGTAAGTATTTTATTGGCTGAACAGGAATTCTTGAGTTTTCTTGAACATCCATCAAATTTACAAGGAAATTTGCATCTAAATGCTGAGCTATTTCCCCTCTAACTGTTATTGAAGTAATAAGACTATCACTTCCTGCTACAATTTTTATGTCTCCTTATACTTAGGATTATTCATGTCTATCCAACCACTACTGTTATTAGCTATGTCAAGTTTTCTTTGTAAATATACAGGTATATTTAGCTCTAACAAAGAACCTTGTAAATTACTACTATTGTCTTGATTGCTTGATTTAGATACTTTTTCTAACAGATTAGAATTAGAAGGTAGAGTTTCCTCTATTCCATCTTGACAACTAACTGTGAGTAATAACATACATAATAAAATGAAAGGAACTATTGACAAATATTTCATAATTATAAATTTAAAAATAATTACCTACTCTTTTGTTTTTCGGCTTCCACAAAGAAAATATAAATTTTCTTAACGCAAGAAAAGTCTTATAGTTCTGTATATCAAATCAAAAATCATAAAACAATCGTCAAAAAATGATAAAAATAAAAATTGGCAATCGTTTGGCAGAAGCTAGAAAACAAAGAGATATAAATCAAACTGATATGGCTGATTTATTAGGAGTAACTACACCCACTTATTCTCGTTTGGAAAGAAATGAAACAAGCATAGATATTAATCAAGTAATACGTTTCGCAGAAATATTAGATATTCCTATCCAAGATTTTTTACCTGAAACAATTACATTACATAATGTGAATAACCAAAATTCGCAAGGAGGTTTGATATTTGGTAATATCTATACTTACAATTACTCAGATAAAGAATTGCAACAACAAAATGAATTACTTAATGAAAAAGTAATTTAGTTACAAGCTAGAATAAAAGATTTAGAAGAGATGAACAGTATTCTGAAAAACCTATCAGAAAAATAGAGTTAAACTTAAAACTCATACTTCAAAAATTCTCTATCTTCTTGTTTTGCTGTGTAGGTGCTTGTCATAGATTCCGATTTGTGTCGTAGAAAACGCTGAACCATTGGTTTTGGAATGCCTTTATCAAGCATAAGCTGTGCAACGGTGTGGCGCAAACTGTGTGCAGAAACATTTTCACGTTTTAGTCCTGCTTCATTGAGCCATTTATTTGTAATTTTTCGGATGCTACTCGTTTCTTTAAAATCAAACATACTTCCCTCTGGACGAGTGATAGACATTTGATATTCTATTAAAATCTTGTGGCATTCTGGCAAAAGTGGAATCAATTCTTTTTCTTCTCGTCCTTTTCCCCAAACAGCCAAATAATTTTTTCCTTGTTGTACTTTTATATCTTTCCACGACAAACGAACCACCTCAATCGTTCTCAAACCTTGATATGCCATAAGTCCGATAATCGCTTTGTCTTTTGAGTTTTTAATTGTCTTTAATAAATGAGTGCGTTCTTTTTCTGTTAAAGAATCTTTAGCGTATTGTTTTTGGGTAGAACCTCCTACTTTCAAAACATTTACAGAAGAAACATCACGCATTTCTTCAAGCATTTTTTTACCGATATTCAAATCATCTCGTTTGAGAACGCAATATTTGACAAACTGCTTTATAGCTGATAAATAGGTATTTGTGGTATGTGGACTAAGTCCATTATTTTTACATTGCTGAACAAAAGCCAAAACTGTTGTACGATTGGGAGGCAATCCTTTCGTATCCATAAAAGAATAAAATTCTTGCAAGGCTCTAGCATACGTTTCCTTGCTATTTTCGCTGAGTTGTGCATTACCAAGAAAAGCCAAAACATATTTATTTCCCTTATAATTTGGCGTAGAATCATCAACAACTCTATGAATTTCGTTCTTTTGAGCATATTTTAGAAATTTATTACAAGCTGTTTTATAAACAGGAGCTTTTTTTTCTACAAACATTTGTACGCTCATTTTGTCGATAGAAAAATTAAATTCCATCGTAAAGAGTAGATACTGTTTTGCTATTCGGACGTAATTATGAGGTTTTTCAAGCGATTTTTCGAAATAGGTGATGGTTTGATTGATACCAAAATTATTTTTTGAAACGGTGCGTAAAGACTGATTTGAGTTTGTATTTTCCACTTGTAAATTAGTTATTCTGTAGCTAACAGCTTCTGAACTGTCAGAAATTATGATCATTTAAACGACAGCTTAGAAGCTATCGGCTACATATATACAAAAATACATTTTTGGGAAATGTTATACAACTGTTTTCAAAAAATAATTCCTACTTAATATTACTCGGTTCTTCATAAATCACATTGACATCATTTGGATTGATTTCAGTAGGTGTTGTTGAGGTAGAATTTCCGTTTCTATTTTTACGGACAATATAATTTTCTTGCAAAACAAATGTAGAATCTTTTCCATTAGGAAGCTGAATTTTTACTTTTGCAGTCCACGTTTTGTAGGCAAGTCCACGCTCGTCATAGTTATCTGCTTGTGCAACAAAAGAAAGATTTACTACTCCGTTTTTTTCTTGTGTTTTTAAGTTTTCATAAATCTCTTTATTTTCTATTTCTAATTGAGGTTTATTCAATGAAGCCACACCTACTACTTTCATTTTAGCTTCATACATATCCCCTTCTGCAAGTACAATTTGATTAGGTGTAATTACACTTACCAAATTATTTATTTCAAAAACAGGGTAATCTATTTTCTGACTAATATAATAAATGGCTTCTGCTTCTCGGTTTGCAATTGCTGCATCAATAGAAGTAAGGGCATACAAACGAACAGAAACTGGGAGATTATCAAAATAAGCTGCAAACTCTTCTACTTCAGATTTATTTTGTTGCTTTTCTTCAGATGAACTTTCTGTTTTATTATCTGAGTTCGAATGATCATTTGCTTTGGTAGGGTCAGTAAAAAGAGGATTTAAAATATTAGAATTAGAAGATGCAATTTCTGTAAAACTTCGTAGTTTAGAAATATATTCTTCTTGCGCCTTTGCAAAAGTAATCAACAAATCAGTTGGTTTTTCATCTGGATTTTGAAGCCATTGCGCTCTAATTTCATTACTTTGTTGCAACAAATCCGAAGAAAGTGTCTGTACTTGTTTGATTCGTTGCAACGTATTTACAGCAATACCAACCTTTCCATTTTCATCTAAATAATTTCTAAATTTTTCTATAAAAGCATTATTTTTTACTCGCTTTTCTGCCACAAGTTGCACAGCAATTCGGTCAGTATCATGAATAACCTTCAAATCTTTATCAGAAAAATCATATATGCCACTACGCATATAGGCATACGTAGCTGATACAATCAATAAAGCTAAAAGAGGAAATAGTATTTTTTTCATTGATGAAAAATTATGAATTAGAAACTGGAAATTAGATATTGGGAGATGGGTATTGGAAAAATAATTTAATCATTACAAATTACTAGAAATTGCCTCAAAAATATTTTTTTCATTCATTAATTTAGGCTTTTTTTCAAGTTCTTTTCCTGTCAATAAAAAATAAAGATGACAATAACGTTGCGAAATTCTATTAATTACCTCCTCGGTCATTTCAGGAATTTTCTGTCCTTCTTTTCCTTGAAAGCCGTTTTCCATGAGCCATTCTCTTACAAATTCTTTTGAGAGTTGATTTTGGCGTTCGCCTTTTTCTTGTTTTTCATAATATTCCTTCGCATAAAAATAACGAGAAGAATCAGGCGTATGGATTTCATCTATCAAAATTACTTCTTCATTATTTTCGTCTTCATTGCTATAAACGCCAAATTCATATTTTGTATCTACCAAAATAAGACCACGTTCGGCAGCAAGAGCAGTTCCTCTTCTAAAAAGTAAATGGGTATAGTTGACCATTTTTTTCCATTGCGCTTCTGTTACTAAGCCTTGTTTCAAGATTTCTTCTTCCGAAATATCTTCGTCGTGCGCTCCATTTTCAGCTTTTGTAGAAGGCGTAATGATAGGCGTTGGAAATTTATCATTTTCTTTCATTCCCTCTGGCAATTCTACACCACAAAGAATTCGTTTTCCTTCGTTGTAGGTTCTCCAAGCATGTCCTGCCAAATACCCACGAATAACCATTTCGACTGGCAGAGTTTTGGCTTTTTTGCCAATACTAACTTGTGGGTGTGGACTTGTTTCGAACCAATTGGGAACAATATCTTTTGCATTTTGAAGGAAATAAGCTGCTAGTTGATTCAAAACTTGTCCTTTGTATGGAATTGGCTTAGGTAAGACAACATCAAAAGCCGAAATACGGTCGGAGGCAATCATAGCTACAAAATTGGGAAAAGAATATACATCTCTTACTTTTCCTTGATAAAAATCGGTTTGATTTTCAAATTTTAATGCTGAATCTTTTGTTGAATCTTTTGTTGAATCTTTTAGAGAAGATTTAGAAGTCATATAATTATCTTAAAATTTTTATTCAATTTACTTAAAAATAGCCAAAGAAAATAACTCTGATAACCTTATAATCTACACAATTAGGATAATTCAATTTGATAAATTAAGTTATTATGTAGAAGTTTGATTTATCAATCCTTGAACTTACTCTGTTTTTTACAAAAATACACCAAACTTTATAAAGACTTTGAAGTTTATGAGGAAGTTTATGAGAAATATAGTAAATTTTGAACAATAATTTTATACTAAGATGATAAATAGTATTTTTGAGTTTTAAAACATTTAGGCTTTCAGAACATTTTTTTGTAGTTTTGCACGTCATTTTTTAAGAAATAAGCAGCTATATTTTTAGATACTTTTTTATACAATAAAGCATAGATAAACGGATAGCATTTTAAAGATAATTTTTTATATCACTTCTATACCTCGAACTTGTGAACAAAATTCGCTTACAAATATTAGGACTTTCTTCTAGCCAATCTCAATCTGATTCTTTCGCCTTAATTTTGGAGGAAGAGGAAGGTAATCGTCGTTTGCCTATCATTATAGGTAGATTTGAAGCACAGGCAATCGCCATCGAAATAGAAAAGGTTACTTCTACTCGTCCCATGACACACGATTTATTCAAATCTTTGGCTACTCAGTTTCAATTCAAACTCAATGAAATCGTAATTTCTGACCTTCGTGAAGGGATTTTTTATGCAGAAATGATTTATGTAGATGAGCGTGATGGCAAAAAAGTAATTGTAGATGCACGTCCTTCTGATGCCATTGCTATAGGTTTGCGTTTTGAAGCGCCTATTTTTACGACAGACACGATTATGCGTGAAGCAGGAATTACGACAACCAATACATCGGACGAATCAGCCCCCCTAGAACAAGAAGAAGGGACAAAAGAACCTAAGAAAAAGAAAACAAAGAAAAAAGCTGTTTCTTTAGAAGCTATGTCAGTAACAGAATTGGAAGCTGAAATGGAAAAAGCTGTTGCAAACGAAGATTATGAAAAAGCTGCCCAAATTAGAGATGAAATGAATAAACGAAATTAACTTTTTACAATTCTAAGAAAATAGTTTTCAAAAGTCTATCAAAATTAATTATAGTTTGATAGACTTTTTTTGAATAAAGAAATTATTCCTCTTCCTTTCTAGCGTTTTTCAAAGGTTTTCTAAGAAATTTCATAAGCATTAGTTTATTGCCTATAATTCCAAATTTATAAATTGTATTTCTGACGGTATTTTGCACAAAATTACTGTATTGATAATTGAGAGAATCGCCTGTGATATCTTCGCCTGTTTCCCACCCATAAAAAGAGTGATATTCTACTGAGGTAGCATGTTCATTGTATTCAAACTGATGATGCGTTTGGATGGTATCACCACTTTCTATTGAGTGAGCTGTTGCACGAAGACAAATATTTCCGTCATGTATATAGACTCTGTCTACTGTGTAAGCATCATCACTATTGGTAAGTTGCAAAACCCAACCTAGTTTGCCTTCACTATTGTATTTTGCTAAAAAAACATCATCTGCTTTTCCACTACGAATCTCTATATTATCAAAAACAGGAGCATATTTGAATGTTCCTCCTACAAAAATATTTCCTTCATCATCGATTGCCATATCTGATGTCTTGACTTCTCCACGCCCATGTTTATTCATTTTATTGATAATAGTAAACCATTGCAATTTATCATTATTGTCGTATTTGGATAAATAACTGTTGTAATAACGAGTAGGATTATTTATTGTAGTTGTATCTATTTGTACTTTGTCTTTATAGGCTTCTGCTAAATAAAGATTGAGCTGACGGTCAGTTTGAGGAAGAGAATATGCTGTTTTATTTTCTGTTTTCACCCAAAGAACAGTTCCATTTTTATCATAATTAACTACATAACCCCCTTCTTTTTTGTCTGCCTTAATCCTATCAAACGAAGTAGAATCTTCAAAGTATCCAGAAAGAATTACACCTCCTTCTTTTGCAATTCGCATCGAACCTACATAATCATCTTTTATTCCTCCAGCTTGTTTTTTCCAAAGAAGTTTGCCATTTGTATCAAATTTTAATAAAAAAGTATCTGTTCCTCCTTTGCTTTTTAGACTGGTTTGTTCGTTTATTTTGAGTTCATTTGAGAAAGTTCCGGCTAAATACACATTTTCTACCGAATCAATAATAATAAGTGGTGCTGTACGCTGATTTTCGAAAAACTTCCCTATAATGTCAATATTCCATTTTTTGTCGTAAAGAGGTTCTTTTTTTGTTTCTTCTGTATCTTTTTCATTTCCACTTGCCTCATTGGTTTGGGCGGAGAGTGTAAAAGGAAAAAAGAAAATAGTAAGAAATGATATGTAGATTAAGATACTTTTTTTCATAATTTTATTTAGCTTAGTTGATTTCAACTTCGAAAGGGAATATGGAGATAGGCTATTTTTTTGTAATAAACATATTTCAAGACAGATAGCCATACCAAAGATAAAAAAAATCCTTTGCTAAATGAAAAGCATAAAAAAACCTACACGTAAATTTGTAGGTTTTTCTATGAAAACAAAACAGAATTATGAGAATAAATATCTGATACGCTTTGTACTCCTACCGTCAACGAGGCTAAAGCCGTCGTTGAGGTTTTTGAAAAAGTTTAATTATTAATTTTCAAAACAGCCATAAATGCTTCTTGTGGAACTTCTACCGAACCAATCTGACGCATACGTTTTTTACCTTTCTTTTGTTTGTCCAAAAGTTTACGTTTACGAGAAATATCTCCACCATAACATTTTGCAATTACGTTTTTACGAAGTGCTGAAATGGTTTCTCTAGCAATTACTTTTGCTCCAATCGCTGCTTGAATAGCAATCTCAAACTGCTGACGAGGAAGCAAAGTCTTTAAATTTTCACACAGACGTTTTCCCCATTCATACGCCTTATCTCTATGCACAATCGCAGAAAGCGCATCGACAGGTTCGCCATTGAGCATTACATCTAACTTAACCATATTTGACTGGCGCAATCCAATCAGTTCATAATCAAAAGAAGCATAACCACGAGAAACTGTTTTTAATCTATCATAAAAATCAAATACAATCTCAGCAAGTGGCATTTCAAAAGTCATTTCTACCCGGTCAGGAGTCAAATAGGATTGATTCAATAAAATACCACGATTATCCATACAAATTTTTATAACTTGTCCGATATAATCTGCTTTTGTAATAATGGCAGCTCTAATAAATGGCTCTTCTACTTTCTCCAAAAACCCAGGGTCTGGCATTTCGGAAGGTGCACTGACGTTATAAACACCATCTTTTTTGGTCGTAACTTGAAAACGAACCGAAGGAACAGTCATAATAACGGTCATATCAAATTCTCTTTCCAAACGCTCTTGCACAATTTCCATGTGAAGCATTCCCAAAAATCCACAACGAAAACCAAAACCTAAAGCTGCCGAAGTTTCAGGTTCCCAAATAAGCGCAGAATCATTGAGTTGAAGTTTTTCCATAGAGGCACGAAGTTCTTCAAATTCTGTCGTATCTACTGGATAAATTCCTGCAAAAACCATTGGTTTTACATTCTCAAAACCCTCAATCATTTTCTTACACGGCTTAGCTATATGCGTGATTGTATCTCCTACTTTTACCTCTTTGGCTTGTTTGATACCCGAAATAAGATAGCCTACATTTCCAGCTTTTATTTCATTTTGTGGCTTTTGTTCCAGTCCTAAAATACCAATTTCATCAGCTTCATATTCTTTTCCTGTTGCCATAAATTTTACTTTATCGCCTTTTTTGATTGTGCCGTTAATGACTCTAAAAATTACCTCAATTCCTCTGTACGTATTGTATTCAGAATCAAAAATAAGTGCTTGCAGTTCTTCATCAGGATTTCCAACAGGTGCAGGAATACGTTTTACAATCGCATCTAAAATATCTATAATACCTATTCCTTCTTTTGCCGAAGCAGAAATAATATCTTCACGCTCACAACTAATCAAATTCATTATTTCATCTGCTACTACTTCGGGTTGTGCGCTTGGCAAATCAATTTTATTCATGACAGGAATAATCGTCAAATCATTTCCTAAAGCCAAATAAAGATTCGAAATTGTCTGTGCTTCAATGCCTTGTGCTGCATCTACAATCAATAAAGCCCCTTCACAAGCAGCAATCGAACGAGAAACTTCATACGAAAAATCAACATGACCAGGCGTGTCAATCAAGTTTAAGGTATATTCTTCTTTTGTAACAGGGTCTATATAATTCATCTGAATAGCGTGGCTTTTTATCGTAATTCCACGCTCACGTTCCAAATCCATATCGTCCAAAACTTGCGCCTGCATTTGGCGTTCGGTAATGGTGTTGGTGGTTTGGAGAAGACGGTCGGCAAGCGTACTTTTTCCGTGGTCAATGTGTGCAATGATGCAAAAATTTCTGATATTTTTCATACGTTGTTCTTATATAGAGTATTCCCTTTTACGGCTTATGTAGCTCACTCTTTAGAGTGAGTCTTAAAATTATCGTTTCTATTCTAAATTGGGCTAAAATTAATTAACAAAAATACAAATAAAAATTGAGAATAAAAATAGCTTGATGAATGGGAATGTTTTGAAAGTAGCCGATACTCTCCAAAGTATCGTTAAAAACAATTCATTTTTTTTGCTTATAACTCAAAGACTAATTAACTTTATTCAAAATACTTTTAAAATTCCAAATTTCAGTATGATAAATCAAGACTTAGAAAATTACAAGAAAGCAAATACATTAGAAGAAGTAGATAATGCTGTCCGTTTTGATGTGCCTGTTCCTGCTGACCACGAATTTTTTACGGATTTCTCGGACGTTAGAGGAGATTTTGAAGATAGAATGATTTATAAACATCTGAACGTAAATCCTAAAACATATATCTACAACTCAAAAGTAAATAAAAGTAATAAAACATTGCTTTTCTTGGCAGGTATGCGAGGTTCTGGAAAGACTTCTGAACTAGCTAAAATTACTCAAAAGCTCAATCATAAAGAAGCTTTTTTTTGTGTAACTTGTAATATTGACGAGTTAGATTTGAATGATATGGAATATATGGATATTCTTATTTTTCAGATAGAAAAATTAGTAGAACAACTAGACAAGTTAGAAAAAAAACGTATTATTTTAGAGCCTTCAGTTATTGCGTCTTTACAAAAATGGTTTACCGAACGAGTAGAAGAAGCCAACAAAATGATAAAAAGAGAAGGAGGTTTAGAATTAGAAATACAAGCAGGTACACCTAAATTATTCAGTTTTTTATCTCTCACTTCTAAAGTAAAAGCAAACTTGACAGGAAGTAAAGAAAATGCTCAAAAGTTGCGTACTGTTTTCAAAAATAACTTTAGTGACTTTGCCTTGAAAGCAAATGAATTTATCGCTTATGTAAATATTTTATTGAAAAATAATGATATAGCAAATGAAATTTTGTTTGTCGTTGATGGACTTGAAAAGACAACAAATAAAGAAATTCGTAAAAAAATTGTAGTGGAAGAATCGGGTCGTATTCGTCAAATAAAAGTCAATACTATCTTTACTCTACCTATTGAGCTTATGTCGGAAGGAAGAAGATTAGAAGCCTTTAGCACCGTTTCTTCTTTTCCATTTGTCAAAATAAGAGAGCGAAATGGAGAGGTTGTAGAAGAGGCAATTCAAAAATTTATTGAATTTACCTACAAAAGAATAGATAAAAATCTTTTTGATAGCGAAGAAACAGTTAGAGAAGCTATTTTGATGGGTGGAGGTTCGCCTAGAGAATATTTGCGTGTGTTGGAATATGCAAATATACATGCCGATGAAGAAAAGATAGATGGAGAAGCATTACAAAAAGGAATAAAAAAATTAGCTGCACAGACAGCCCAATACCTCAAGAGTGAAGATATTGAATTATTGAAAATTCTCAAAAAGAATAACGAGGATAATAAAATTACTCTTGCAGATGATAAATGGCAGGATTTGATAGAAAAATTAATTATTTTAGAATATAACGATGGAACATATAAGCGTGTAAATCCAATCGTCGAACAATCTGAAATATACAAACAAGAAATAGAAAACTAGAAAACCAAATGGATACATACAAAGAAGAATCAAAATTACTTTTCAAACTGTTACGCACAAAAGCATTTCGATTTATTACCATAAAATACAATCATTATTCTTTGGTAGAAAAAATTAAAGATGATTTAAAAGAATATTTCCCAGAGCGTAAAAGCAAAGAAATAGATGGCTCAAAAACAGATTACAGAAGTTTAGTAGATAGTTATTATGAACTGGAAAGTGGTTTTTTTTTGATAGAAAACTTTGATAAACTCTTAGAAAACACTGAAATTTATCCTGCTCTCAATCAGCGTAGAGATAAACTAGCAAAATATCCGATTGCAATAATTGCTTTTATTTCTCCTTCTGCCCCAAAACTCTATGCTAGAGAAATTATGGAAAAGATGCCTGATTTGTGGTCTTTTCGTTCTTTTATGCTAGATTTAGAAAAAGATATTCAAGCACAAGAAAAGCAAACTCAATTTTCAAACAATCAAAAAGATACTATTTCTATCAGTTCTTTAGGGGGAAATACAGCAACAGAAAAACAGCAAGAAATAAAGCGTTTGGAAAAACTTTTTGCAGAAAATCCAAATGATATTCCTCTTAAAGAAGTGATTTTATCACAACTAGCTACCTTATACACAGATATAGGAGAATATGAAAAATCTAATGAGCTGATAGATAAGTTATTAGAAATTAATACAGACAAAGAAAACGAAGCTAAATTATTGATAGACAAGGGAGATAATTACAAAGCAATAGGAAATTTAGAGAAGTCTTTAGTAGTTTTTAAGAAAAGTCTTGAAATAAGTAGAGAAATTGAAGATAAAACAAGAGAAGGAATTGCTTTAGAACGAGTAGGAGAAACAAATCAAAAATTAGGAAATCTACAACTGGCTTTAGAATTTTTTGAGAAATACAATGAGTTAGAAAAACAACTTCATAAAGAATTTCCTAATACAGTTGAGTTTAAAAATTTACTGGCTATTTCGTATTCTAAATTAGGAGAAACAAATCAAAAATTAGGAAATCTACAACTGGCTTTAGAATTTTTTGAGAAAAGAAAGGAGTTAGGAGAACAACTCTACCACGAGTTTCCTACCAACGTCAATTTTAAAAATGGACTGGCTATTTCGTATTCTAAATTAGGACAAACAAATCAAAAATTAGGAAATCTACAACTGGCTTTAGAATTTTTTGAGAAAGATTTAGAATTACAGGAACAACTCTACCACGAGTTTCCTACCAACGTC
>PFKD01000359.1 GCA_002784125.1 Flexibacter sp. CG_4_10_14_3_um_filter_32_15 | reverse complement strand
CAAGCACAAATGTTAAAAACCAAATAAAATTTGGTTAAATATTTGGTTTTTAACACAGTTCTTGACGGTTGAAAAAATACTTTTGACAAATAAAAACCACCTTTAAAGCCTATTTTTAAGTTTTAAAGGTGGTTTTTAGTCTAAAAAAGAATTTTACAAATTAATCTGTTTTCTTCTTTGCAGCAGGCTTTTTAGCTGTTGTTTTCTTTGCCGTTGTAGCTTTTTTAGTTGCTGGTTTTTTGGCAGCAGGTTTTTTAGTTGTTGCTTTCTTGGTGGTAGCCTTTTTTGCAGGAGCTTTTTTAGCTGTGGTTGTTTTTTTGGCGTATCTGCCTTTTTTCTCTGGTGCAGCTTCGGCAAGTTCTAAGCATTTTTCTAAAGTCAAATCAGCAGGTTCGATGTCTAAATCTTTAGGAATCTTGACGTTTTGCTTTCCAACAGCAATATAAGGTCCCCAACGACCATTCAAGACACGCACTTCTTCATTTTCAGGGAAAGATTTGATGAGCTTTTTAGCATCTTTTTCTCTTTTTTCTTTAATGAGCTCGATAGCTCTTTCTTCATTAATTGTAAGTGGATCTTCTTCTTTTGGAATAGAAACAAATTTGCTATCATGGCGAATATAAGGGCCAAAACGACCAATAGCAGCAACCACTTTTTTATCCTCAAACATTCCTACATCACGAGGAAGTTTAAAGAGTTCTAGGGCATCTTCTAACGTGATTTTATCCAAATATTGCCCTTTCAAAAGAGATGCAAATTCAGGTTTTTGTTCTGGATCATCTGGGTCTAATGGTAGCTTTTCTACAAGTGCGCCATAGCGTCCCATTCTTGTCTGTATAACTCGCCCTGTTTTTGGGTCTTTTCCTAATTCTCTAGCTGTGCTGGCATATTCTCCATCTTCTCCTACTTTTACTACCTGTGGATGAAATTGTCCGTAGAAAGATTTTAGCATCTTTTCCCAGTTCAAATTTCCATCAGCAATTTTATCAAACTCAGCTTCTACTTGTGCTGTAAAACTAAGGTCGATAATATCTGGAAAATTTCCTACCAAGAAATCATTTACAATCATTCCCATGTTAGTTGGAAAAAGTTTGTTTTTTTCTGCTCCTGTAGTTTCTGTTTTTGTTTTGCTATCAATTTTATTATTCTTCAAAGTCAAGACAGAATATTCTCTTATTGTTCCATCTCTAGCTTCTTTGACAACATATTCACGTTTCTGAATCGTCGAAATAGTTGGAGCATACGTAGAAGGACGACCAATGCCCAGCTCTTCTAATTCTTTCACAAGTGATGCCTCTGTAAAACGAGCTTTTGGACGTGTAAAACGCTCAGTAGCCGTCATTTTTTCTAAATCTAATTCTTGTCCGACCTTCAAAGGAGGCAAAACTCCCTTTGTTTCGCTGTTTTCGTCGTCGTCATCATCATCTTTTGATTCTAAATAGACTTTCAAAAACCCTTCAAAGGTAATTATTTCGCCTGTTGCTTTTAGTGTATCATCTATTTTTTTGCCGTCTTTCGTAATTCCTATCGTTACAAGCGTTCTTTCTAATTTTGCATCTGACATTTGAGAAGCAATCGCACGTTTCCAAATTAATTCATACAAACGCTGTTGTTGATTATCCGAAACGGGCTGACGATTAGCAAAATTTGTTGGTTTAATGGCTTCGTGAGCTTCTTGTGCCGAAGAAGATTTTGTCTTATAAGTACGATTTTTAGCGTATTCTTTTCCGTAAGAAGCTATTATTTCAGCTGCTGCATGTTGGCGAGACTCCTCCGAAAGATTGACAGAATCAGTACGCATATATGAAATATGACCTGCTTCGTACAACCTTTGAGCAACCATCATGGTTTGAGAAACTGAAAAACCTAATTTTCTACTTGCTTCTTGTTGTAATGTAGAAGTTGTAAAAGGAGCAGCAGGCGATTTTTTGGCTGGTTTTTTCTCTAAATTATCAATTTTGAAAGTCGCTGCCAAACAACGTTCTAAAAATTGCTGTGCTTGTGATTTTTCATTTAATCTTTTTGATAATTCAGCATTTAGTTTTTTGCCATCTTCTACATCAAAAATAGCATCTACTTTATAAAATCCTTTTGCATTAAATTCATCTATTTGCCTTTCTCTTTCTACCACTACACGAACGGCAGCCGATTGGACACGTCCTGCTGAAAGTCCGTATTTTACTTTTTTCCAAAGAACTGGAGAAAGTTCAAAACCTACTAATCTATCCAAAATACGTCTTGCCTGTTGAGCATTTACCAAATCATTATCAATTGTTCTTGGATTCTGAATGGCATTTAAGATAGCCGTTTTGGTAATTTCTCTAAAAATAATTCGTTTTATATTTTTCTCATCCAAATTTAGAGCCTCTTTTAAGTGCCACGAAATAGCTTCTCCTTCTCGGTCATCATCCGTTGCGAGCCATACTGTTTCTACACCTTTTGCCAATTTGCGAAGAGAACGAATAACATCTTGTTTGTCTTTCGAAACGACATAAGTAGGAGCAAAGTTATTTTCGATATCGATGGCATCATTTGACTTAGGCAAATCCCGAACGTGTCCGAAACTAGAAGTAACTATAAAGTCTTTCCCAAGATAATTTTCAATGGTTTTGGCTTTGGCTGGAGATTCTACAATGACGAGGTTTTTTGACATATTATTATATAAAGATTGGCTGTGCAAAATGAATGTGGTAAACTCAATTCGTATAAAGTAATACGAAATGATACCAGTTTTGAATTGATATTCAAACTAAATAGAAAAAGCAGAATACAAATGGCTAACGCATAAATACAAAAAAATGTTAGACTATTTTAGTAAATAGACCTTTATTTGGGTTATTGAGCCTAACAAAAAATTATGTTTTACAATGACAAAGTTACCTATTTTTTGATATTTGCCTAATTTGTGTGCTTATTTTTATTGATTATATAAAAAGAATTATAAAGATTATCAACAAATTTTATTTCATTCAACAATTAAAAATCATAGAAAAGATTCAATTTTCTCAGTCAAAATCTCAATAAGTTCCTCGTCTATAAATTCATATTCATCTGGAATATTCAAGACTTCAATCGTTGGAATTTCTAAATGAGAATAGATTTTCTTGATTTAAAATAAATTCGGCTGTTCGGCTATGTTTTTTGTTTTTTTCACAGACAACTAAAAATTTTGGTCTTTCTTGCATACTATTTTTAATCTACATCAATTCTTCCACTTATTTTTTTCTTAGAAAAAGGTTTTCTTACTTTCAATGAAAACGTATGAGGAAGTTTGTCGTAAGGAGGTTTGAAACGAAACTTTCCTTTTTCTATTTCTTTTAGATTAGGAAAACAGTTGTAAACACTATATTCGTATTCATTAAAAAACTCTAGCTGCAAACCTTGTGAAAGGAGTGAATTTATGATTTCACTAATAGAATGATTCCAAGAATAAGAAACTTGTTTTTGCTTGTGTCTGTCGCCTGTGTAAGATTGTTCTACCTCTTCCACAATCGAAGATTCATTAAAATAAGAATATTGCAGCGCAAAATTATTTCCCCATTCATACATATAAATCACGGGGTGAAATTCTACCATATAAAAAAAACCACCTTCTTTGATATAATTGGCTACTATTTCAGCCCATTTATTCAAATCTGGCAACCAACCAATCGCACCATAAGAAGTAAAAACAATATCAAATTCGCCTTGTAGATTATCTCTAAGCGAATAAACATCAGAAACTACAAAATTTGCAGGCGTTTCTATCTCTCGGCTAAGTTCTCCAGCAAGTTCTATCGACGCATCCGACATATCCATTCCTGTAACTTTTGCGCCCATATTTGCCCAAGAAAGTGTATCCATTCCAAAATGACATTGCAGGTGCAAAAGTGATTTTCCTTTTACATCTCCTACTTCATTTATTTCGATAGCATTCAATGAATTTCTATCTTTTTTGAATTGTGCAACATTATAAAAATTAGAATCTCGGTGAGCCTCTGTAAGCGAGTTCCACATTTTTTTATTAGCTTCTAAATAGTCGTTAGGTTCTTTTTCTTGCTCTTTTTTATACTCTTCGTATTCTTTATCTCTTTGGTTCATTTTTCTTGATTTTTAATTGTAGGGATAGAATAAAATAAGCTCGTTTAGGTTTTTAAAATTGAAACTTAGCAAATCTAATTTGACAAATCAAATTGGATTGTCAAAGTACGGTTCAATTTAACACTATTTTTTCAAAAAAGAATAAATTTCTATTTTTACTTTATCACAAAATAAATCATGATGAAGGTATAATGATAAAAAAAACGTTTCTCAATTATTAAAAATTAAGAAACGTTCATTTTGATATGAATAGCAATTACATACTAGCACCTGCTACCATAGCAAATATTATAATTAGGAAATAAAAAGCTAAAAAAATGATTGTTGTTATGCCAAAAAACGCAAAAAGATACTTTAAATTTTTAAAGCCATCTTCTAAAGACAAGCTATCTGAATTGCGTATAGATTCTTTTGTTTTTGAAGAGAATTTTAATAAAAATATAGAAGGAAACAGATAAATTAAAGCTAATACAAGATACATAAATCCAATACCAAGTCCTCCTACAGCTCCAAATACAGGGTTTTGATCCATCATCCCACCAAATGAAGACCCTACAAGCATTATGGCTATGCTTCCTAGTATCATAATAGCAGTACCTATAAAGCCCATAATGGCTAAAAATTTGCTCCACGAAGCAGCCGTAGCTAAAAAGCTTTTTGCACGGTTGGTAACTTGAAAACCTGTTTCTGAATAGAAAGAATCTTTGTCTAAAAAGTCGTCTTTTTGCATTTTTATTGATTTAAGTTGAATAAAATTATTTCATTACTAAATTCAAATATATAAAAACAAATGTTCTATTTCTATTTTTTTACAGAAAAAACAGATTATTTATTAAACAGGAGAAGTATGTCTTATCTTTCTAGGTGCAGTATTTAGGAATGAAATACATTCATCTAATGTATCAAAATGTTTTGCTCCATTATTGATAACCATCTTAGTAACAGCTTGCATTGATCTTATCTGAACAGCATCAAATTCTTGATCTCCATCTTTTGTAAGAAAACAAAAAAGAGTCTTTTTCGGACGTTTGTTTGAATCATCTACTACTTCGGCAATCGAATATACTCCTTTCATCATTGGAGTAAGCACATAGAGGCAATACTCACAATGTTCTCTTTCGTAGAGTTCTTTTTTGTAGGCTTCATCATTCCATTCTTCCACCACTGGGTCAAAGTAGTCTATATTGAGGCGAGGCATTACATAATTCCTCCATTTTGAGCCATTTACTGTTCCTCCTAAAAATACTTTTGGCATTTTTTTGTTTTTAAGGTAAACTATTTTTAATTTTTGTTGGTTTGCTCTTCTTCTTCTTTTAAGGTAGAATTTTTTGCTTTTTTGTCTGTCTTTTTATCAATCTGTTTCCAGCGTTGTGTTTCTGAATTAGATATAGCCTCAATTTTTTCTACTAGACGAGGAAAGGCATCTTCCTCATCGTAAGGTTCGCTTCCTGTTAGATACATATAACGTTCATGACGCATCATTTCGCACGTTACACGGTATTCTTTCCATAATTTATGATGTTCGTCAAGCTCTAAAAAGCTATTCATGATAACCAAGGCTACCCCCCCCAAAGCAGCAACAACTTGTAAGAACACTTCTAAGTTATATTCTTGAACTACTTTAAATGCACCAAAAGTGACAACAACAGGAATAAGGGCTGCAATAACAGACTCTGTTCTTTTGATTCGTTTGTACTTTTTTTTGTTCTCACTACTTTTTTTATCGTACCAATTTATTTGAGAAACAAGTCGTTCATTGATATATTCTTCATCGCTCATCAAAGGAATAGCTCTTGCTTTTGGATTAATATTATACCCTCTTCCTGAGTAGCTTGGTGGAGAAGTTTCTGAATTTAATGAGTTTTCATTTTCCATAAATCAAAAATATATAAAAGTAGTTAGTTTTTAGTTAAGTAATAATGAACTGGATTTGATACCCAAAATATATTAAAATTTAGAATTAAAAACCAATTTGGGTTTCTTTTTTCCTTAATTTTTTAAAGAAAGTTAAAAATTAGTTGTTTCGGTTCTGTTATTAGACGTAAAATTCAAAAATTCTTTTATTCTTTCTTTTTCAGAATTTTCTTTTGAAAGATAAAGCATATTTCTTTGGTCATCAAACACATCCATCAAAATCATATTTTTTATAAAAATAGGTTCTTTTTCTGCTGAATTTTCTTTTTCTACTACGCCATAAATCCAAATTACATCATCTTCAAATTCGAAACCAATATAATTAATTTCTTTTTTTTGAGAATTAATTTTCAAATCTACTACTTTTTTGAGGTAGGCATAAATATACCTATCTATTTCTTTGTGTTGTGTTTTGGTAGAAATATTGGGTTTCTGTTTTTCAAAAGCTATTTTATAATTCTTTCGAAGTGCTTTTTCCAAATCATTTATAAAGATTTTATGTGAGATTTGAATTTCTGTTTTTTCTCCTTTTACTTTAAAATCCATTTCTGTAATGCTCAAATGAATGGCGTGTTTTGGAATGAATGAAAAAAGCAAAAAGGGTAGGAATAATATTCCTATAATTTTTGAAAAATGATTTTTTGACATGTTTTTTATTTAATTTGTTTCGCTGACTTCCTCATGCTAAAGCGTAAGGTACATTTAATTAATTCTCTTCTTCTTCATCTGGAAGCATTTCGATATCATGAATCAAGACACGTTTTGAAATTTGCTGACCTGTTTGTGTCGCAGCAAGTCCTCCTAAGGCAGTTTCTTTGTATCTATTTTCCATACTTTGACCAATTTCGCCCATCGCAGCCACACATTCATCGACAGGAATAACAGCATTTACATTAGCAAGCGAAATTTGAGCCGAAGAAAAAGCAATCGCTGCTGCACTTGCATTTCTGACCACACAAGGCACTTCCACCAACCCAGCCACAGGGTCGCAAACCAAACCCAACATACATTGAATCGTAATCGCCACAGCTCCAAAAACTTGATTTATATCTCCTCCCAAACAATACACCATCGCACCCGAAGCCATTGCAGCAGCACTTCCCGTTTCAGCTTGGCAGCCTCCAACAGCACCAGCCAAAGAAGCATTCTGTTCTATGATAAGTGCAATTCCAGCAGCTACTAAAAGCCCTTCCAAAATCTTACTTTCTTCTATTCCATGAATTTCTTGAAGCGTATAAAGTGTCCCTGGTAAAATCCCAGAAGCTCCTGCCGTCGGTGCAGCTACGATACGTCCCATACACGAATTGACTTCTTTTGCAGCCAGCGCGCGAGCTATTAAATGCTGAAATTCTAACGACAAAACAGGCGTAGGATAGCGATAGACTTTCTTTGCTCCATTGTTTATCATTCCAGAACGAGAAATCATTTCTTCTTTTAGACCAGTTTCGACAGCATCTTTCATTACGCCAAAGGCTTTACTCAGATTTTCAAAAATTTGTGTTTCTGATTTGCCTCGCAGTTCTTTTTCGTATTCTAAAACAGATTTATATAAAGGTTCGTTGTTAGTTTCGCAATGGCTTTGCCAGTCTTTGAAGGAATCGAATAGTAATGACATAATTTTATTTTTTGAATTTTGTGTGTTTGTAATAATAAGCTAATTTACCAAAATTCTATCCATTCATTTAAGAAAATGAAATTGGTTTTGAGTTTTTATGAATTCTATAAAGAGTAATCCAGCTTTACAACTAGAAAACTAAAATTTTAAAGCTATTTTTGTAGTTGATTAACAGACCATATTCGGAAAAGGCATGCCTTTTCCCTACAATAAATCAATCGTATTTGTATTCATTCTGACTTCTAAATTCTAACTTTTGACTTTGTTTTATGCTTTCCACTCCAAACGCTCCCAAAAAATTATTTCTTCTTGATGCAATGGCACTCATTTATAGAGCGCATTTTGCTTTTAGTAAAAATCCTAGAATGACTTCTACTGGCATTGATACAGGTGCAATTTTGGGTTTTACAAATTCTATTTGGGATATTCTTCAAAATGAAAAACCTACTCATATTGGCATTGCTTTCGATACTTCGAAGCCTACTTTTCGCCACGAACGTTTTGAAGCCTACAAAGCGCATAGAGAAAAACAACCTGAAGCCATCACACTTTCTAAGCCTTTTATTAATCGTTTATTGGAAGGTCTGAATATTCCTATCTTGAAAATAGATGGTTTTGAAGCTGATGATATTGTCGGAACGATTGCCAAAAAAGCTGCTAGAGAAGGTTTTGAAGTTTATATGGTTACGATTGATAAAGATTATGCACAGCTCGTTGAGGAAAAAATATTTTTCTATAAGGTGGCCTATGCTGGTCGCAATCCTGCTTCTATTTGGGGGATAAAAGAAGTTTGTGAGCGTTGGGAATTGGAGAATCCGATGCAACTGACAGATATTTTGGGACTTCAAGGAGATGCTTCTGACAATATTCCAGGCATTCCGGGGATTGGAGAAAAAACAGCTATTAAACTCTTGAAAGAATATAAAAGTGTAGAAGGAATTATCGAAAATGTAGATAAACTAAAAGGAAAACAAAAAGAAAATGTCATTAATTTTGCAGAGCAAGGACTTTTATCAAAAGAATTAGCGACTATAAAAATTGATGTTCCGATAGAATTTGATGAAACAGCATTAAAATATGATGCAAAAGATGGTTCAGAACTAAATAAAGAAGTTTTGTCAGCCCTTTTTGATGAATTGGAATTCAGAACATTAAAACGAAAAATCTTAAACGAAGAATCTGCAAAATCTTTTTCTCCAAAAACAAGTGAAAAAGTAGGTTCATCTTCACTCAGCAAAACAATAAGCGAAAATAAAAAAGCAGCTACTGACCAAATGGATTTGTTTGGAAGTCCTAAAAATAATCAACCTGCTCAAAAAGTAGCTCAAAAAACAAATATTACTCCAGAAGAAGCTCAAGCAGCTTTAGAACAATTACCTTTTGTTTTTACAGAAGAAGAATTAAGTAAGTTAGAAAATACGACAGCTAAACCTTCTCAAATTGCTCAAGAAGTAGAAAATCAAGAAGCAGTTTCTGTAAAATTAGATACTCTTTTTACAATCAAACACGATTATCATTTAATTGATACCAAAGAAAAACGAGAACATTTAATCGAATTTCTTTTACTTCAAGATGAAATTTCTGTCGATACAGAAACGGACAGTTTAGATGTCATGGAGGCTAATATTGTCGGTTTTTCGGTTTCTTATAAAGAATTTGAAGCCTTTTATATTCCTGTTTTGGGAAGTGAGCAAGAGCGAAAAGATATTTTAAGCGAGTTTAAATCTGTTTTAGAAAATTCAAAAATCATAAAAATAGGACAAAATATAAAGTATGATTATCAGATTTTTTATAAATATGAAATTGAGCTAAAAGGACAGTTTTTTGATACCATGTTAGCACATTATTTATTAGAACCAGAACTTCGTCATAATATGGATTATTTGGCGCAAACTATCCTCAATTATAAAACTATTTCGTATGATGAAATTGTAGGAACAGGCAAAAAGGCTAAAACAATGGCAGACTTTGAGCCGAAAGAAATCTTGAATTATGCAGCCGAAGATGCCGACATTACGCTTAGACTAAAAGAAAAACTACATTTTGAATTAGAGAAAGAAGAGAATAAAGGACTAAAATCTGTGTTTTACGATATCGAAACTCCATTAATCTCTGTTTTGGCAAAAATTGAAATGAATGGAATGAATATCGATACAGAAGCCTTAAAAGAATTTTCAATCGAACTAGGAAAAGAAGTTGAGATTTTAGAAAAAGAAATTTATGAAATAGCAGGAGAAGAGTTTAATATTGCATCGCCAAAACAGTTAGGAGAAATTTTGTTTGATGAAGAAAAATTAAATCTTACTCCAAAACCAAAACTGACAGCAAAGAGCAAACAGTATAAAACCGATGAGAGTATTTTGGTAAAACTTGCCGAAAAATATCCTATTGCTGCCAAAATTGTAGATTATCGTCAGCTTCAAAAACTCAAATCTACGTATGTTGATGCGCTGCCTTTATTGCTTTCTCCAAAAGATAATAAAATTCATACGTCATTTAATCAAGCAGTTACGGTTACAGGAAGGCTTAGTTCGACAAATCCAAATCTTCAAAATATTCCTATTCGAACTGAACGAGGACGAGAAGTAAGAAAAGCCTTTGTTCCTTCTGATGAAAATCACGTTCTTTTGGCGATTGATTATTCTCAAATTGAACTTAGATTAATGGCTTCGTTTGCAGAAGACCCAACAATGATTGAGGCATTCAAAAATAAAAGAGATATTCATACGGCCACAGCAGCCAAGATTTTTAAAGTAGGAATAGAAGAAGTTACTCCAGAAATGCGTCGTTCTGCCAAAACGGCAAACTTTGGAATTATTTATGGAGTTTCTGCGATGGGATTAGGTCAGCGTTTGAATATCAAAACAACAGAAGCCAAAAAGCTAATTGATTCGTATTTTAAAGAATTTTCTTCTATCAAAAATTATATGGATAAAATTGTCAATGAAGCAAGAGATAATGAATCTGTACAGACACTTTTGGGTAGAAAACGTCCGTTGCGTGATATAAATTCAAGGAATATGACACAGCGAGGTTTTGCAGAACGAAACGCCGTAAATATGCCCATACAAGGAACGGCTGCCGATATTATAAAACTAGCTATGGTAAAAGTACAAGAGTATTTAGAAGAAAATAACCTTCAAACCAAGATGATTTTGCAGGTTCATGACGAACTTGTTTTTGATGTTCCAAAGTCTGAATTAGAAACTATAAAACCGAAAATTATGGAAATAATGACTAAAAGGTATCAAATTGATGTTCCTTTAGATGTAGAAGCAGGAATCGGTCAGAATTGGTTGGAAGCGCATTAAAACCAATTTATAAATTAGATTTTTAAAGGGTAGAATTAGTACACTATTTCAAAAGTTTTACAATAAAAATACTAGTATTTTGTAACCACCGTCAACGACGGTGGAAAAACAGAGTAAAACTTTTGAAACGGTGTATTATACTAAAATTAGTTGTTGTTTTGTTAGATATTTTTAAGCCAAAGGACTAATCACACGTCTAGCATGACGATAGGCTTTTTGCCAATACTCATATCTAAATAAAGGCTCTTCGACAACACCTCTTGAAGTAGAAGTATGAATAAATTCCAAATCATCTCTACTACTTCCTGTTTTGGTAATAATTCCGACGTGGCTAATACGATTTGGGTCGCTTCCTGTCGCAAAAAACACTAAATCTCCAGCTTCTACATTATCGATCGAAACATCTACTCCACTTACAGCCTGCGAACGAGAATCCCTTGAAAGATCTATCCCTGCTTCTTTGAAAGCTACATGAGTAAGTCCAGAACAATCCAAACCATTTCTAGAAACTCCTCCCATTACATGTTGTGTTCCTAAATACGTTCTTGCTTCTTCAATCGCTTTTTGGGCAATTTTATGATGATTTCCTGATACATTATCTGCAATATGTCCTTCCGAATGTGTATGAACGGTAGAGTTTGAATTGCTTTTTTCGGCTTGATAACGAGTGAAAATTTCATCAAAAAGTGCTTTATGAACTCGCAAATCAATGACTGCTTTTACTGTTTTTCCATTTTCTTGAATAAATTCTATTCCCTTCATAGTAATTTTATGTAGCACAGACTTTAGTCCGTGAAATTGGTGTTTAATTAATTTTTGAAAGATACTAATTTATAACATGAGTGACATTTATAAAATCTAAAATAGTCCTTTCCTAGCAACAAAGTTGCGTAACCTTTGTAGAATGATAATAAAAAATAAATTTCA
>PFKD01000228.1 GCA_002784125.1 Flexibacter sp. CG_4_10_14_3_um_filter_32_15 | reverse complement strand
CTTAAAAAATGTATTTTAGCTTCGCTGACTTTACAGTTCATTCTCTGTGTTTTCTGTAACTCTGTGTTTAATAAAAATAGTAGGGTACAGTAATTTTTAGTATAAAGTATGGATTCTTAGTGGATTAATCTTTTTTATAAAAATGGATACTTTATTTTTTTGTAAGTTTGCTTTTTTTAAAAAAGAAAAATAAGTAAAATTTCAAGGAAAACCACCAATTATTAAAATTAAAATAGAATTACTCACTAGAACAGAAAATAAATGTCTATTCCCTCTAATACAGAAAACTCAAATCGCTCATCAAATCTATTAAAGATAGCGATACAAAAATCGGGTCGTTTGAGTGAAAAATCACTTGCTTTGCTCAAAGAATGTGGAATTCAAATCACTACAAGTCCGAATGCGCTACGTGCAGAAGCCTCTAATTTTCCTTTAGAAATTCTTTTTTTAAGAGATGACGATATTCCAGAATATGTCCAAGATGGCGTTGCTGATGTCGGAATTATTGGCGAAAATGTAATGCTTGAAAAAGGTAAAAAATTGGAGCTTGTCGATAGATTAGGTTTTGCAAAATGTCGTTTGTCTTTGGCTGTTCCTAGAGGAACGACTTATGATGACGTTTCTTTCTTTGATGGAAAGCGTATTGCTACATCTTATCCAAAAATTTTGGGAGAGTATTTCAAAGAAAAAAATGTAAATGCTGAAATCCACATGATTAGTGGTTCGGTAGAAATTGCGCCTAGTATTGGTCTTTCAGAAGGAGTTTGTGATATTGTAAGCTCTGGAAGTACGCTTTTGAGCAATGGTCTCAAAGAAGTAGAAACAGTTTTGAAATCGGAAGCCGTTTTGGTAGCCAATCCAAATTTTAATGGCGAAAAACGCAAGAATTTTGAGAAACTTTTATTTAGAATGCAGTCTGTCAGACGTTCGCACAAAAATAAATATATTCTTTTGAATGCTCCAAAATCAAAATTGAATGCTATTATTGCAGTTTTACCAGGGTTGAAAAGCCCTACCATTATGCCTTTAGTTGATGATAATTGGGTTTCTGTTCATACTGTTATCAACGAGGATGATTTTTGGGGAAAAATTGATGCACTACAAGAAGCAGGTGCAGAAGGAATTTTGGTTATTCCTATCGAAAAAATGATTGTGTAAAAACTTTTTTAACCTATAAGGTTTTCAGAAACCTTATAGGTTAATTTATTTTTATTCCTACAATCGTAACATCGTCTGTTTGTTTGGCAAAATCACACCATTCCATAAAAGTCATTTTTAAACGTGTTCGTTGTTTTAACATGGGTTCATTATAAATTTCTAAAAGTAACTCTCTCAAATTTTTGCTATAAAACTTTTTATTATCTTTCCCACCAAATTGGTCTTGATAACCGTCTGTGTACATATAAATTGTAGTCGGAACAGAAATATTTATTTGATGCGAAGTAAATTTATCAACTCGTTGCGATTTGAATTTTGAATTACCGATACTCATTTTATCTCCCTTAATCGTTTGCATTTGTCCATCTTGAATATACGTAATTGGGTTTCTAGCTCCTGCAAAATACAATTTTTTTGTTTCCTTATTTATTGTTGAAATGGCAATATCCATTCCGTCTTGAATATTAGTAGAACTTTTGAAAAGTGTTGCAAAATAAACTTGTAGCTCGTCTAGAATTAGTGCTGGTTCTGTAATTCCTTTTTCTACAATAATATTATTCAAAAGACTTTCACCTATCATGGTAAGCATCGCCCCCGGAACACCATGACCAGTACAATCAGCTACTATAATTATTTTATTGTTATCTATCTGTTTACACCAATAAAAATCTCCTGAAACAATATCTTTTGGGCTATAAAAAGTCATCACGTTACTTTCTCCAAATACACTTTCCAAATCAGAAAAAGAAGGCAAAACGGCTTCTTGAATTCGAAGAGCGTAGCGAATACTGTCCATGGTGTGTTTGTTGGAATGCTCTAACTGTTCAGATTGGATTTGTAATTCTTCGGTTTGTTGAGCGAGTTCATTATTGAAGGATATTACTTTATTACTTTGTTCTTTTAATTCTTTATTCGTTTCTACTAATTCTTTCGAAGATTTATGAGCCACATAGCTATAATACATCGTAACGATAATTATGATAGAAGATACATTTATTACGTTCAGAACTTCAAAAGTAAACATTCCAACTTCCGAAATACTATTTAAAGGCTCGTTATAATTCATATAAATAGCCAAAAAAACATATACAGAAATAGACAATAAATTTAGAAGATAAGAAGAAATACCATTTATTTTCCCCACTAAAAAGGCAGCCAACATAGGTCCAAAAAGATACAAATGAAAGTTTGAAGTCCAACCCAAAATAAGAACTGCAAAAATAGCATGAATGATTATTTCTAAACTTCCAATGGTTATCAAAAGCGTTGATTTGCCTACCGAATTACGATTGACATAATAAATAATAACAAATGTAAGAATACTTGCTATATTCAAATACGCCATAAAATCAATATCAAAAAACCAAAAAAGAAAACAAAAACAACAATGAGCAACAAAGCCAATTACTCCAGCCGTCGAAACGATTGCAAAGTCTTTATGATTTTCAAGAGGTAGATTTAAACGAGTGGGTACTTCGAATAATTTAGCAATGGGGTTGAATGACATAGATTAAAACAAAAATAATGAGAATGAGGGAAACCAAATCGTTTTTGGAGGAAGAAAAAATAAATTTAAAGGGGGAAGGATTAATATTTACAATAAACCTCTAAGCTAAAGAAAATGTTAGATTTAATTTACTTCTTTTGATAAACAACAAGTTGATTCTTGAATTTATACAATAAAAAAAGAGCTTAATTTCTCAAACTCTTTTTCAATTTTAATAAAGCCATTTTTTAGAAAAAGAAACCAATATCTAAGGAGAAATAATGAGCAAGAACTCGTATCTCATCACTTGTCTTCTTTTTATTAAAACGAGTAAGCCCGTTATGATAGCTTAATCCAAAATCTAATGTTCCAACGCTTTCGATATCATATTCTACGCCTGCACCTACCAAAAAATCAACACTTAAAGGCTGGTAATAATCGCTTGTTTTACGGCTTGTTTCTGCTTGAGTTTCTGTTTTTGAAGAAACATTAAGACCAAGTTGTCCACCAAAAAGACCACGAATACGAAGCCCATCAGCAATATCTCCAGAACGCATTTTGAGAGCAAGAGGAAATTCTACAGTTGTGATACTTGCATCTATACTTCTAGTTTCAGTAGTTGTAACAGGAATACTGTCGTTACTTGTTACTGAAAATGGATATGAATAATCGTACCCCTTTCTGACAATTAAAAGTCCTGTATGAAAAGCAGCACGTTCAAAAAAGTTAAAATCTAACATCAGTCCACCTGAAAAGCCTAATTTAGAGCTTTTTTCGAGTCCATCAATAGATTTTTTGTCCTCATCGGTTACTCGTACATACGAAATAATCGGATTGAATTTAAGTCCCAAACGCACAGGAGATTGAGCAAGTGCCTTTGAAGAAAAGCCTACAAAAATAAAAAATAAGGCTAAAAAAGTTAGTTTTCTCATAAAAATTAAAGAGTAAAAATGATAAAAATTGAGTATTAAAATTTCAAATTACATAAAAAAACGCTTTATATCTTGTGTAACTAACTCAAAATTAGAAACTGTTTTTTCGGAAAACTCTGTTAGTTCAGACGAAGAAACAGATAAAGAAGGTAAAGACAAAGTAGATGTTTTATCCAAAACTCTATCTTTTTGTTTTTCTATACGATGACGAATATCTATAAGTTGCTCGTTGAGTGTTTCCAAAAGAAGTTCTGTTTGTGCTAAAGTTTGTTTTTGTTGTTGTTCAAAAGCATCTTTTAGCATTTTAGTTTCGAATTTTTGCGACGTTTTGACTACTTGCTTACGTAAAGACGAAACAGAAAGCGTGGTAAACAAACGGAGTTGGGTTTCTACTTGTTTGATAAAATCTTCCATAAAAATTAAAAAATCCTCCAAATAAAATGGATTTTTTTCTACAATTGGAAGCATCAAGTCATCTAAAAAACCAGCTATTTCTACTACTAGAGTTTGTAATTGTTGTTTTTGAGCTTCAACTTTATCCATTGTAATTTCTTTTTTATCTTGTAATTCTGACTGAAAAGACTGGAGAGTACTTAACTTTGATTGAAGTGAATTTTGAAAAGTATTCAATACAGACTTTGAAACAGACGTAGCAAAGGACGATTTATTATTGACTTGAGTATTATTTTGAGAAGAATACATAAACTGAATAAGGTTTGAATAAATGAATTTTGTTTTTGGTGTCTGTGTCTTTTTCTGATATATTTTGAGTGTCTTTTTGGTTTCCCCTACTAACGACAAAATTAATACCTTTACTACAAATTTACTGACCTTTTAGCAATTTTAAAGTATTTTGGGCAGTAATATAGCACCAAAAAGTAAGAAACTATAAGATAAAATCGTAATAAAGATTAAATAAATTGCGCTGCTTTTCTGTTTTAGAACTAGAAAACTGTAATTTTGTAGCTATGCTTTCCGTTATGTACATGTTACGGTTCTTATCCATTATAAGTTTTTATAATAAAGGATTAGGTAAGGAAGATTCAATTCAAAATATATTTATTCCACCAAGTTTAGGTTTATTTCTTAGGTTTATTTAATTTTTTTAGATATACTTCTTTTAATTCTTAATTTTAGAAACTCTACGAAACAACAACGTTCTATTACACACTTTAAATAAAACGTTTCTATCATACTATGACTTCAATACAAATACTAAAACAATTATTTACTAATAATTTTATAACTAAAAATAAATTTCCTACACTTCAAAAAACGTGGCAAATTCTATTTTTAGGTGCTTTTATACTAGGAATAACGGCTTTTAGCACTCCTTTTCTAGAAAAAGGTATTACTCATTTTTCTGCTCCTTCAATAACAGAAAATTCTTTTATAGAAAATGAGGCTATCCAAAATTATTTTCCTACTTCTTTTTTTAATTTTTTTTCTAAAAAAGAAATCTATCGTTTGATGTGTCTTCCTGATGATTCATTGGCTTTAGTGGAGCTTTATAATGCTACTGATGGCGCAAATTGGACAAGCCCTTGGGTTTTGACAGACCCTTGGACAACTTGGACTGGTGTAGTCTTGAATGCAAATGATAGCTGTGTTTTAGAATTAAATTTAGCAAATAGAGGATTAAAAAATACAGTCCCTGCTTCCATGTTTGGTGGAGATAAACTGAATCAAGTAAAGAAAATAGATTTGTCTAATAATGAACTAACAGGCGAAATCCCAACAGGTTTTGGAACGTTACTTACTTTGGAAGAATTAAATCTAGGAAATAATGATTTTACAGGAGAAATACCTGCTTCGTTGAGTAATTTATTAGTATTGCAAAGATTAGATTTGGGTTTTAATTCATTGACAGGCAATTTTCCTGTTGGTCTGACAGATATTTCAACACTTTTGGCTCTTGAGTTTATTAGTATTGATTCCAATTTTATCGAAAATGTACCTACTTTTCCAGTAAACAGACCCATTACGCTCAATTTTTCTAATAATAGATTAACATTAAATAGTCTTGTTCCGAATAATAAATCTCAATATACTTTTACGTATTCACCACAAGATAGTGTAGGTGATTTTGAGATAATTAATGTCCCACAGGGAGGAACTTTTAGAGATACGGTTTCAGTAAATCAAATAAATGGAACGACCACTTACCGTTGGCTTCGTGCAGGAGCTTTAGTCAATGAACAAACTGATGATAGTGTTTTGGTTGTCAATAATGCAAATGTTGTAGACCATGAAGGGATTTATACGACCGAAGTAACACATACAGGCGCACCAAATATTACGCTCAATAGAAAAAGATTTGTAGTAAATGTAATTGAATGTCCTTCTAATAATTTTATTGTTACACCTGACACGACAGTTTGTGAAGGTACACGACTACCAACACTTGAAGGCTCAGAGGCTACTTTGGGAGAAGTTTCATTTTTCTCTTATCAATGGCAACAAACTCTAAACGGCGATACAACCAACTGGGTAGATGCTTCAAATGGAAATGTTCCTAATTATGCGTTGAATAATGCAGGTATTACGATTGTAGATACAGCTTATTTTAGAAGAGTTGTTGTTCCTGCTCCAAATCAAGGTTGTAGTAATGATACAAGTTTGAAAGTACGAGTTGTTATTTTGCCTAATATTACCACAAATACACTTTTTCCATCTATTCAAAATGTTTGTTTGGGAGTTGTTCCTACAAATATTTATGGAACTACTTCTGATTCTTCGGCTACAAGTCCATTGCGTTATCGTTATCAAGTTTCTTTAGATTCTGGACAAACTTGGATTGATAGTGTCAGAACTCAAAATTTTGATTTTACAGATACACTAGCAACGGCTGATACGGTTCAGTTTAGAAGAATTGTTACAGGAGCATGTGCGCCCGATACGAGTAACGTAATTACTATCAATCCAATTCCTCGTGTAGTTGCAGATTCTATTTTTGAGAGTCAAACCATTTGCATAAATACTCGTCCAGATACTCTTTTAGGAAGTATTCCAATAGGAGGAGATGGAACGTATAAGCATCTATGGCAAATAGCGACACGACTAGATACAGCCGATTGGTTGAGTGTTGATTCTACTGGAAGAAGTTTTATTCCTCCCGTTGCTAATGATACTTTTTATGTCAGACGGATCGTTCAGAGTGCTTGTTTTGCAGATACAAGTAATATTGTTGATATTTTTATTTCACCTGACTTAGGAAATGATACTTCTGCCATTACAGCTACCAGAACACGGATTTGTGTAGGCTATCCAATTCCTACTATCAACGGAACAGCACCTACTGCACCAACAGGTTTTAGATATTTGTGGGAGGTTTCTTTAGATTCTGCACTTTGGACAAGCGTTGATTCAGTTCAGAATTATACGCCTGTTGATTCTACACTTTTTGATAGTGTTTTTATGCAAATTCCTGATAGTTTTTTGGTAAGACGTTTGGTAATTGATAGCTGCCGAGCTTATCCTAGTAATGTTGTAAAATTATTTATGATAAAACCGATTGATAGTGTCAGTAATTTGATTACTTATGACAGTACAGGACTTTGTGAAGGAGATACAACTTGGAGAATTAGTGCAACTCAACCCACAGGAGGAAATGGAAATTATAATTATCAATGGCAACTATCTTTTGATAGTTTGGTGTGGGCAGACAGAGATGACTCTCTGAATATTTCTCAATTTGCTTTAAATGAACCTACCTATTTTAGGCGTTTAGTTATTGATAGTTGTCGTACAGATACAAGTAATGTTGTCTTTATTCCTGTTGCCAAACCTTTTGGAGTCAATCAAATTAGTGTACCTTTTGCAGAAATTTGTGTAGGAGATTCTACAACAATAACTCTCACAGGAACAGACCCAGAAAACACAGGCGATTATCGATATTTTTATCAGCAATCAAGAGATACAACAGCGTGGTTTAGTAGTGGAACGTTTACATTCAGTACAGGTACATTTACAGAAACTCAAACTTTTGTGCCTGATACATTATATGGGGGTGCAAATTATTTCCGAAGGATTGTTTTGGGGGGGTGTCAGCCAGATACAAGTAATCAACTTTTAGTAAACGTAGTCTTGAATGCTAGAAATAACTTCCTTTTTGGTAATCAAACCATTTGTCAAGGAGATACAGCTACCACTATTACAGCTACTGGAGCTATTGCAGGACAAGGAGGGAATATTATCACACAATGGGAAGTTTCCTTTGATAGTCTTGTTTGGATTCCTATCGAAACTGATACCGTAACAGCGTATGAACCTGTTACTCCACAACGGACAACGTATGTTCGAAGGAGTGTAAAATCTGGAAATTGTCCCCCTGATTTTAGTAATGTTGTCAAAATAGAAGTCATTCGATTTATAGAAAATAATGAAATATCCTCTACCCAAACAACTGTCTGTGAAGGCTTTGCAGCCGATACACTACGAGGCACTTTCCCAACTCAAGGAGGAAATGACAGTACAGCCTATAGATTCTTTTGGCAATCCAAAAGGCTCAATGATTCAACTGCCATTTGGCGAACCGTTGGAGGTGATCAAGATTATTTTACAGGAGTAGTAAATTTTGATACAGAATACCGTCGTCTGGTTAGGGTAGCTTGTTTTACAGATACTTCAAATGTTATTTCTCTCAAAGTTAATCCTACTATCAAAAATAATGTTATTGATGGAGGGTTTGTAGATTGTAGTTTGGATACTTTGGGAAGGCTTAATGGAACAGTTCTTTTGGATACACTCAATGAAATTGGACAGTTTCGTTATCAATGGCAAACTTCAAGAAATCAGAGAGATTGGACAGATATTGCCAATACAAATACGGCTAGTTATCTTCCGACACCAATTGATACAACTACTTTTTATAGAAGGTTAGTTATCAATAACTGTTTTAAAGATAGTAGTAATATTGCCACTATTACCATTCGTCCGACACCAATTTTAGAAATTACTCCAGATACAACTATTAATATTGGCTATGAAGTTCAATTGTTTGTTAATGGAGCAATAAATTATCTTTGGACACCAGACCCAACACTAACAGGCGACTCTACTTCTACACCAACAGTAAAACCTACTATAAGTACCATGTACACCGTAAGAGCTGAAAATATTTATGGTTGTGTAACTTATGATAGTGTTTTTGTAACAGTCATCGGAACGCCAAAAGTAAGAACTGTCGATGTAATTACACCAGATGGAAACGGACTCAATGACCAACTTTTTATTGAAGAAATAGAGCGTTACCCAGATAATGAGCTTGTAATTATCAACCGTTGGGGGCAAGAAGTATTTCGCAAAAAAGGATACAGAAATGATTGGGAAGGAACAAATGAAACAGGAGGAGTACTTCCAGCAGGAACTTATTTTTATATTATAAAATTTGATTCTGTCCGAACCATTCTGAAAGGCTCGTTCGAAATCATTCGTTAAGCAGTAATAAATCAGTAATCAGTTAAAAATCAATTCTGAATAGTAGTTTGTAAAAAACAAATTGCTATTCAAATAGAAATATATAATTATTTTATGACACAGATACTACCTATACACTCAAAATCTATTTTACTTCTGTTATTGAATTTCTCATTGACTATTTCGATGGGCATTTCAATTTTAGGAATAAGTAGCATTTTGAATCACTCTTTTGCTCAACAAGTACCAATTTATAGCCAGTATTTTTCACATCCTTTTGTGCAAAATCCAGCTTGGACAGGACGTTCAGATTATAGCTCAGTTTTTCTTACTTACCGTTCGCAATGGGCAGGCTTTGAAGATGCTCCCAAAACGGTTCTTTTGACTGTTGATTTACCTTTTTATGAATACCGTTCTGGTTTAGGTTTTTTTATTCAGCAAGATAAAATAAAAAGTACAAGTCGTACAAAAGCAATGGTTTCCTATGGTTATCACGTTTTAGGGCAATACGAAAACAGCTCAAAATTATCTTTTGGTTTAATGGGAGGGCTTGTCTATAACCAAATTAATTTTGATGATTGGTATATTCGTCATCCTACTGACCCCGTTTTACTCAACAATACAGGAAATTATATGGGTTTTGAGGTAGGTTTTG
Organism: Flexibacter sp. CG_4_10_14_3_um_filter_32_15; assembly: GCA_002784125.1. Taxonomy (GTDB): domain Bacteria; phylum Bacteroidota; class Bacteroidia; order Cytophagales; family Bernardetiaceae; genus Bernardetia. The sequence goes on along the minus strand of PFKD01000228.1, from coordinate 2,236 downwards.
GTGCAAGTTATACGTTTAAAAAATATTTAGAAATAGGTCTTTCTGTTCCTCAGTTATTAAATCCTGCTTTTAGCCCAGAAGATGAAACAGATGATAATATTCGTCTTCAAAATCACTTTATGCTTTCTATTCGTGGAATGATTCCTGCTGGAATGGGTGAGATTCGTCCGATGGCAGTCATTAGGCAAGTACCCAATGTTCCTGTTCAGTATGAAGGTGGTTTGCAGTATGTGTACGACAATACATTTTGGGTAAGTACAGCTTATAGAAGTAATTTTTCTGTCAATGTAGGTGCTGGAGTAAATTATGGACGTTTTAGCTTTGGTTATATTAGAGATTTTCCGATTGGCGATGTGGTAGGTGCTTTTGGAAGTACCAACGAACTCATGTTAGGATACAAATTTAATGAACTTCCAACAGCAGATTATGAAGGAAAACGAGGGTATGGGCGTGGACTAATTCGTAAGAAAAAATATCATCCTTCTCGTCCAGGTCCTTTGATGAAAAAATATCCTAAAAAACCAAAGAAAAAGAAAAGACCAAAAGCAAAAGGAAAGTATCGTAGATTCTAATAAAATTTATCTAAAAAACAGTCCTCTACCAAAAAAGGCGCATCTCAAAATGTCGTTTTTAGTAGGGAAAAGGCAGACCTTTTCTTAAACTAGTTGAGTTGGAAAAAACTGTATGAAAGGAAAAGGCAAGCCATTTCCCTACAACTATAAAATTAATAAAGCGACATCTTGAGATGCACCCACCAAAAACAACAAATCTATTTTTATTTTTTAGTAAAAATACTTTGTATTACCAAAAGGAAAGTGTAAATTAGGTTAGTCTTTCGACGAAAGTCATCAAAAAGTATATGTAATAGCAAAAATCAAGGATTATAACAAACCTATATTCTATTTTTTTAGTTGTTGTAAAAAAATATTTTACTCATCATCATTTGCTTAATTGAAATAAATTATTCAAACAATTCTATCCTATCCGTACAAATCTAGTATTCTTATTCGTTATTCTTTTGGCAGCTAAAAAACAACAAAAATCAAAATAAGATATAAAACAGCTCACAAACACAAAAGAAAATTAGAATAGAATGAGATTTATATAAAATATATACGTATTTATGGAGTCTTCGACACTCAAAGAAAAAAAAGCTATCCAAACTAAACCACCAGTAAAGAAAGTAAAAAAGAAAACCTCAAGTAGGTTTGCAAGAGGAAGACGATTTGCTAAAAGCAAATGGCGTATGCGTCTTGACCGTCTTTTCTTTAAGTCAAATACTATCGAAGGAAAAGTATTTGACACAGCTCTTTTGGCTCTTATTGTACTTAGTTTGGTTGTCGTGATGATGCAAAGTGTATCTGAAATCGACCAACAGTATGGTACTTATCTTTTGGCTATTGAAATGGCTGTTACTGCACTTTTTGCGATTGAGTATGTACTTCGAGTAGCTACTTCACATCGTCCGATGCGTTATATTTTGAGTTTTTATGGAATTATTGATTTGCTTGCCTTTGTACCTGCTATTTTTTCTTGGATGTTTGCAGGAAGTAATTTTTTCCTCCTTCTTCGTGTAACTCGTATTATCAGTATTTTCAAAGTATTAGATATGAACCAGTACACAGGGGAGGCACAAATTCTTACTCAAGCCTTGCGTGCTAGTCGTCATAAAATAACTGTTTTCGTGATTTTTGTGGCTACAAATGTTGTTTTACTTGGTTTTATTATGTTTTTGGTAGAAGGAAGAGATAATCCAGGGTTTTCAAGCATTCCAAAAAGTATTTATTGGGCAATCGTAACCCTTACAACAGTAGGATATGGAGATATTGCACCTCAAAGTGCATTGGGAAGAGCCATTGCAGCCGTGGTTATGGTGCTTGGTTATGGCGTACTTGCCGTTCCGACAGGAATTGTATCAGCAGAAATTGCAACCCAAGTAACTCACAAATCAGACGAGGATGAGTTTGAAGAAGAAGAAAAAGAACTAAGAGAAGAATTAGAAAAAGAGAAACACAAAACAAAGGATACTATAACCCAACAGGAAAGCAAAAAAAGTATAATCGAAAAATGTTCGCACTGTGGAGCAGAAAGGCACACAGAACTGGCTAGTTTTTGTTATAAATGTGGAAATGAATTGATTTAATTCAGTCATTATTTTTCCTAACTAACTATAAACAATAGTATAAATGCGAATAAGGAGTTAAATTAAAACTGTTTTTATTTTCTAATTACTTGA
>PFKD01000430.1 GCA_002784125.1 Flexibacter sp. CG_4_10_14_3_um_filter_32_15 | reverse complement strand
ATTTTAAAAATACCTACTAGTGATTTTCCACAAAAATTGTCAGATAACCTACTTTTTTTGTAGAATTACCTCTAAAATAAATTCAAAACCTTTTTTTATTAAAAAACCACATATCACGAAAACAGTTATCTAATACGTGCTAATTACACTTAAAAATAATCAAGCTATTATATTATCATTTTTATCCAAAAAAGCGCAAAATATATCATTTTACTACGATGTAACTTACTTTTTGCAATATAGAAGAATAATTTGAGTAACTTTAGACAACCGCTTATAATTAATAAACTTATTACTAACACAGATTTCAAACGTATTACTTTATGGCAAAAGCAAAAAAAACAAAAGCAATCTTATGTGTAGATGACGACCATATTATTTTAGGAAGTCTAAAAATTCAATTAATGCAGGAATTTAATGATGATTTTATCATTGAAACAGCAGAAAGTGCAGACGAGGCTCTTGAAATTCTTGATTTTCTTAATGAGAGAAGTATCAATACCTTAGTGGTTATCACAGACTGGCTCATGCCTGAAATGAAAGGCGACGAGCTATTGGTGGAGATAAACAAACAGTTTCCTAAAGTAGCTAAGATAATGCTTTCTGGACAAGCTGAAGAAGAAGCCATTCAAAATGCTTTCAAAAAAGGAAATATGCAGTTTTTCTTATCCAAACCTTGGGACAAAAAAGACCTATTAGACAAAATTTACAAGTCCGTAGAAATGATAAAATAATTTCTAAAGAATGCTCTCAGCAGAGCTTGATAAATCAGTTCCCTACTCAGTTAGGTAAATATTGATTTATCAAGCTCTTTTTTTTGCAATTTAAGAGAACTAAATAATAGAAAACCATTTTTTTAAATTGAATTGTGCTATCAAAAAATTATAACGTAAATTTGGTATTCTTTTAAAATCTACTGTTTTAGCAGTTGTTCATATTTTTATCAGCAACACAAAATAAATCTCAAATGCTCGTCCTAAAATTCGGAGGAACAAGTGTTTCCTCAAAATCAAACCTTGAAAAAATTGCTGTTATTCTTTCTTCAAAAACGTCAAATTATATTGTAGTAGTTTCTGCTTTTTCAGGAATTACCAACAAATTAGAACAAATTGCGAGTCTTTCTTTAGAAGGAAAACATACTGTTTTATTAGAAGAATTCAGAAACTTTCATTTTGAATTTATAAAAGAACTCGTTAGCGAGTCGCATCAAATTGACCTTTTTGTAGAAGTACAACAAAAATGCAATCAATTAGAATCAATTTGTGAAAGCGTAGGAACGTTGAAAGAATTATCAGACCGAACACAAGCAACTATTTTGAGTTTTGGAGAGCAACTTTCTTCTATTATAGTTCAGAAGTATCTTTCTGTTAATGTAAAAAATCCTATCAAAATTGATTTATTAGATAGTAGAAAACTGATTTCAGCCACTACAAACGAATCAAAAGATTATCTAAATGCAGTTTTGGATTTAGATAAAACGACTAGAAATATTTTAGCCGTTGTTGGTGTCCCCACCGACGACACAAAAACGAATAAAAATTATATTGCAGCAGGTTTTATAGCTTCTAATCAAAAAGGAGAAACGGTTACTTTAGGGCGTGGAGGTTCGGATTTTTCGGCTTCTATTTATGCAAATGCTCTTGATGCCACAAAATTAGAAATTTGGAGTGATGTAAATGGAATGCAGTCTGCAAACCCTAGAAAAGTACAAACGACACATTCCTTACAAAAATTGAGTTATGCAGAGGCATTTGAAATGGCTTATTTTGGAGCAAAAGTTTTGTATCCACCTTCTATTTTGCCTGTGATGGACAAAAATATCCCCTTATATTTGAAAAATACATTTTTTCCAAAGCAAGAGGGAACATTTATCAGCAGCGAAAACCAACCAACAGACAACAAAATTCAAGGCATTTGTTCACTTGATGAAATTGCAATAATCACTGTTTCAGGTGTTGGGCTGGCAAAACAAAAAGGAAGTGCAAGACGAGTTTTTCAGATTTTGGAAGAAGCAAATATCAATATAATTTTGATTACGCAAAGCTGTTCCGAACAAAGCATTGGAATAGGAATCAATCAATCTGAACTCCAAAACGCTCAAAATGTGCTTAATTTTGCTTTCGAAAAAGACATTCAAAAAGGATTGATGAACGAGGTAAAAGCAATAGAAAATCAATGTATTGTGGCTCTTGTGGGCGATAATATGAAAAATGCGATTGGTTTGGCTGGAAAAGTTTTTGGTGCAATAGGCGAAAATGGAATCAATGTAACAGCAATCGCACAAGGCGCATCGGAGCGAAATATTTCGATTGTAATTGATAAAAAAGACGAAGAAAAGGCGTTGAATGTAATCCATGAAAAATTCTTTGCTTCAACAGTCAAAAATGTTCACGTTTTTATAGCAGGTATAGGCAATGTAGGGACAGAATTTATAACTATTCTCTTTGCACAAAAACAAAAACTCATTGAAGAATATCAAATCAATCTCAAAATTATAGGCATTGCAAATAGTAAACAACTGCTTTTCAATCACACTACCGAAACCTTCGAAAAGGTAGAAGAATTGACAAAAGAAGAGATTTTAAATTTTAAGCAAAAGAAAGAAAATAAGAACGCAAAAACCTATTCCTCTCTAAACGAATACTTCGAAGCTATCAAAGAATTGAATCTTCGTAATAGCGTTTTTATTGATAATACAGCTTCTGATAGTGTGAGTGAAGGTTACGAATTTTTGATAAAAAACAGCATTTCCGTTGTTACTTGTAATAAAATTGCATGTAGTAGTGAATATGCTAATTATTTGAAATTGAATAAATTAGCTAAGGAAAGAAACATTCATTTTAAATATGAAACTTCTGTCGGCGCAGCTCTTCCAATCTTGAAAACTATCCATGATTTGAAAATTAGTGGCGATAAAATCAATCAAATTGAAGCCGTAATTTCAGGTAGTCTGAATTTTATTTTTAATAATTATAATGCTGAAAATCAGTTTGCTGACGTGGTTTTACAAGCAAAAGAAGAAGGTTATACCGAACCCAATCCATTAATCGATCTTTCTGGACTGGACGTAATGCGAAAAATCTTAATTCTTTCAAGAGAATCTGGCTTGAATAGAGAACTTTCAGATATTACTTTTACTAGTTTTTTACCAGACGAATGCACCAACTCAAAAAGCGTAGAAGAACTCTTTGAAAATCTCAAAAAGCACGAAAATCATTTTGCAACTCTTTATCAAAATGCCCACAAAAACGGCAATAAATTGAAGGTTGTTGCCAAAATGGAAAAGGGAAATTTATCAGTTGCATTACAAGAAATTCCGTCGAATAGTCCGTTTTATACTTTGGAAGGAAAAGACAATGTAGTGGCAATAAATACAAATCGCTATGTTGATGAGCCTTTAGTAATTAAGGGCGCAGGAGCTGGGGCAGCCGTTACGGCAAGTGGCGTTTTTGCTGATTTGATGTTTATTATGAATAACTAAATAAATTTACAAGTCAGATTTTAGAAGGTGGAATGAATACGAATTTAGACCTTAAACTATTTGACTACTCAAAAAGCAAAACGATTAAGAGATTTGAAACGTTAGATTAGAAAAATATCAACCTAAAAAAATAAGATTATGAATACAGTAAAAGAAGAACTACAAACAAAAACACTTTCAGAAACCAAACTAGAATTAATAGAATGGATTTTGACAGTAAATAATCTTGATGTTATTCAAATTATACTAGAGAAAAAAAGAGAAGCTGAAAAAGCTGCATATAATAAATTATTTTGGGAAGTTGCTGGTTCTTGGCAGTCAGAAGAAACAGGAACTGAACTAGCCAATCAATTATATGAAGACAGAAACGATTACTCACGAGAAATAGAATAATAGAAATTAAAAACTCCTACCGTTGTCAGTTTCCACACCGACGACACTCAACTTATGAAAAAAATAACAGCCTTTGCACCAGCCACCATAGCCAATTTCAATGTTGGTTTTGATATTTTGGGACTTTCTTTGGGAAATATGGGCGATGAAATTACGCTCACTCCCAACGGAACAACAGAAAATAAAATCCTTGAAATTATTAATGGCGATAATTTGCCAAAAGAAGCCGATAAAAATTGCTCTTCTGTCGTCATTCGTAAAATGCAAGAAGCACAAAATGAGTTTATTGGTGTTGATATTATCTTGAAAAAAGGCTTTTCTTCTGGGAGTGGTTTGGGTTCTAGTAGTGCAAGTAGTGCAGCAGCAGCTTTTGGATATAATGAGCTTATCGGAAAACCGTATTCTACTAAAGAATTGGTTATTTTTGCTGCTGAAGGCGAACGTGTAGCTTGTGGAAGTGCACATGTAGATAATGTTGCGCCTTCGCTTTTGGGTGGAATTATTCTTTCAAAAGGAAACAAACAAAATGATATTTTGCAGCTTCCTGTATTGGAAGATTTGTTTGCTGTTACGCTTTATCCACACGTAAAACTCAATACTTCAGATTCTCGTAAAATTTTGAAAACTATGCTTTCAGTCGCTACATTTAGTCAGCAAATGGGACTTATGGGAGCTTTTGTGGTTAGTTTGTATGAAAAAGATTATGATTTGTTTTCTGATTCGTTGCAGGATTTGGTTATTGAGCCAATGCGTAGCCTTTTGATTCCAAAATTCAAAGAAATGAAACAAGCAGCTTTAGAAAATAAGGCTCTAGCTTTCGGAATTTCGGGTTCAGGTCCTTCTGTTTTTGCAATGGCAAGAGGAAAAGAAAATGCAGAAATAATAAAAAATGCTCTAGAAAAAGTCTATCAAAATGTAGATATTCCGATTCAGACGTATATAAATCCTGTTTGTAAGGGAAATGGTGCTAGGATAATTTTGTAAAACAGACTTCCTAGTCTGTTCGTGTTTTTTTATCAACTTTTGCATAGACTGGGAAGTCTGTGCTACTTTTCTATCCTTCAATCTTCAAAATCGTATTTCCTGTCAAAAAACCATCTAACAAAATAGCTTTATCAACTTTATTATTCTCATCTCTCTCAAAACGAATAGAAGCATCACTTTCAAACATAAAAAACTGATTTTCAGATTGTGGTTTTAGCTCTATTTTATTTTCTGCCATGATTACAAACAAACTATCTCTTTCAGCTACAAAAGTCAAGTTCATATTTTCATTCATTGAATAAGTTCCTTCATATTCTTTCAATAAATTTGGATTGATGGCTATTTCTTGGCGAAGTAAAAGAATAGGCTTTATTTGGATTTACCTCTTGTAGTTGAGCAATCGTTTGAAGGTTTGAATGATGATTTAATAACTCTTCGACTGTAAAATCTTGTTTTATTTGAGGAAGATATGTTGTTACTTTTTCATTCGATTTTATCAAATCCTGTTTTATCATATCTCTAATAATAGCTTCTGTAAAAAGCTCCGAAAGATGACCAATTTTGAAAGCTGTACTGTCTGTAAATTCTTTGATAGTTACATAATCTGCCAAACCATAGCTTTTATCAAAAATGATAGAATCTTTTTGAGCAATCAGAATTGTACCACTAAAACGCCCCAAATCAAGATAACGATTTGCCAAACTATCTATTTTATCAATTTGAGCAATCTGATTGTTATACGTATTAGTTTCTTCGACTGGATTTGATACAACTTCTTTGATTTCTGTATTTGATTTACAAGAAAATAAAAATGCAATTACGAAAATAAGATATACCGTTTTTTGTAACATTAGAGTAGATAAGTTTGGATTTGTAATCAAAGCAAATGTAGAAAAATTCTCTAAAAGCAAAAACCTATTATTTCTAAAAAAGAAAGAATAGGTTTTTAATTAATCCAAATTTTGTTTTATATCAAAATTATCTAGTTCAGATTTATGTTTGATAAAGTTTAAGTAGTTTTTATATACCTTATCTACTATTTTTTGCTGTCTGTCCTTAGGAATATTTGGAATAGAAATCGTACATAAATCATCAAAACGCAAAGATTGGCGAACCGAACCAAAAGATCTATCTTTTATACTTTGTATGCCTTCTTGACTTTTTAAATACAAATAAACAAATTCAGGCAAAAATCTATCATCAATTACTTTAAAAGTAACATACATTTTGCTTACTGCTAGTTTTGTTTTTGTTAAATTTATACTCAAAGAACCTGTATTTGCTCGTGAAGGATTGTAAGCAATCGATTTATAATTAACTACTTTATAATCTTCATTTGTTTCAGAAGTAACAGACATAAAAGAATCTCCCCAATACTGTTCTCCACTTAATATTCCATAAAAATTATGTTTTGTTACAGTCGCTGTTTCATGTAGTTCTGTATTTTTTATACGTTCTTCTTTTAAAATTTTCTTTAAAAGAATATAGTCATCAGGAGTTTCACTAAAATACTTAAACCAAATAAAGGAGTAGTTTGTATTCTTACGAATTTTATTTACTTCTATTTCTTTTGTTGCAAAAGAGTTGTCAAATAAATATTCTTCTATATCATTTATAGTTGTTGTTATTTTTCGTCTTCTTTGAGTAAGTGTAAATCCGTCATTCTTTATAATTGTATATTTTATAGAATCTATAGGTTGATTATTCAATCCTTGTAAAACTAAAACTGATGCTTTTGCTTCTGTATAAGGCAAAAAAACCCCAGAAGGTAGAGAAATTATTTGCTTTAATAAATTATTATCTATCAAGTATTTACGCAAATTCTTTAATTCCTTATTATTCAAAATAGATTCAGGAACAATAATATATGCTCTTGAAGTAGATTTTTTACCTAAAGAGTCTATGATATGTTGAATTGATTGAGAATTTCCATTATCGCTTAAAAGAGAATACAATTTATTTGCTGTTCCTTCCAAGTTAAAAGGAATATTAGTGATGACTACATCAAATTCATTTTTTATTGGATTTAATAGAGTATCTTGTTGATTGATATTGCTATGTCCGTCGCCTGTCAATATCATGTTCATTTTTGCAATTCTAGCATTTGAAGATATTTCTCCCCCAAAAACTGTATTTTCTTTTATATCTTTTAATACTGAATCTGTTAAGTAATTTGATTTTATTAATGAATCTTTAATATGATTAAAAGAAGAAATTAGTATCCCTCCTGTTCCACAAAAGGGGTCATATACTTTTTCACCGTATTTAGGATTAGCCAACTTTACTAAAAATTGAACAATATGACGAGGTGTAAAATATTCTCCTAAATCATTATTAGAAGAGTTATATTGTTGTATAAAATATTCAAAAGCATCTCCTTTTATATCTGTTTTTATGCCACTTAAATTCAGTTTATCTAGTTTATCAATAATTTGCTTTAATGCAATTGTATCTTTTATAATTAATTTAGTAAAAAGCTGCTTTTCTTCTTTCTTATTAAATATTTTTTCTAGGTTTGGAACTACAATATCATTTATATAACTCAAAAGTTCTTCTCCTTGCTTATTTTTATAGGTTTCCCATTTTATATAACTTGGAATTTCTTCTGAAACAATATCATTACTTTCAGAAATTAGTTTTAAAAACAAAAGATTAGAAAATTCAAAAAAACGTTCCATGCCTTTCGTAATTCCTGCTTTACGTAGTTTTTGATTAGTAAAAGCAAAAACAGCAATTAACTCTTCTTTAGAATTAATTGATAATCTGCTACTCAAATATACATTTGAATTAGACAAGACAAACTTCCTATAAAATTCTGCATCTCTTATTGAATCTACTTCTATTCCATCTTCTAATAACTCTTCTTTATTATCTACCCAGTACGTTTTTGTTTGTATTCCATCAAATAAAACTATAATTTTAGAACCCAATATTTTAGCATAATTCAAAGCCTGTTCCTTTGTTTTTGCCAAATTCATATTTGTTTTTTTTGTTTCCAAAATTAACTCTGGAGAAACCGAATTAGGTGTTAGATAAAGACAAAAATCAGGGCGAAGTGCCTTTAGCCTTTTGTTATCCTCTTTAGTCTTGGCTCTCTGATGAAAAACATTTTTTAAAGGATTATCAACATTAATAATCCAATTATTTTTGAGTAATAATTGTTCTGCAATGTTTTCTATATCTCTTTCTAATGCCATTTGAGTAAAAATTAGGGATTTTATTGCAAAAAATATTTGCTTATTGGTTACAAAAATAGCTATTTTTTATAAGAATATTCAATTATGCAAGTAAAAAATCAAAAAAACCTATTCTCTCAAAACAAAAAGAATAGGTTTTTTGTAATTATACGACAGCTTGGAAGCTGTCGGCTACTATAAACTTAAATCCACTTTACAGTAAAATCAATAAGCGTCTGTACTTCTGATTTGTAAGGAGGGTACATCAGTTGAGGTGCGCTAAAACGAGTAGGTTGTTCCAAAACAGCACGTTCATTTGAGAAGGATTTAAATCCAAAAATACCGTGTGCTTTTCCAATTCCACTATGATTTACACCACCAAAAGGCAAATTATGTTGGAAATAATGAATAACAGTATCATTAATACAAACTCCACCCGAAGAAGTAGAAGCAAGTACGTTTTCAATCGTCTTGCGCTCTTGTGAGAAGAGATACAATGCCAAAGGTTTGTCTTTTTTATTGATTAAATCTAGCGCATCATTCAGATATTTGTAGCGAATAACTGGCATAATAGGCCCAAAAATTTCGTGTTGCATCACTTCCGAATCCAAAGGAACTTCTGACATAATCGTAGGAGCGATATAACGCTGCTCTTCTACAACCGTTCCTCCTGTATGAATAACTGCACCCTGTCCTTTTGCTTTTCCAATCAGCTCAACAAGTGATTTGTATTGTTTTTCGTTGATAATACGTGCATAATCTGGAGAATCCAAACGCTCTCCTGAAGTTTGTCCGTAAAACTCACTCAAATATTTGAGCATTTGTTGGATAAGTTCGTGTTCGATGTCTTCGTGAACCAACACATAATCAGGAGCAATACAAGTCTGACCTGCATTCAAAAATTTACCCCAAACAATTTTTTTAGCTGCTTCTTTTATATTTGAAGTTTCATCTACAATTACTGGCGATTTTCCACCCAACTCAAGAGTTACAGAAGTCAAGTTTTCGGCTGCTGCTTTCATTACTATTTTACCAACGGCTGTACTTCCTGTAAAGAAAATATGGTCAAATGGTTTTTCTAATAAATATTTAGAAACTTCTACTTCGCCTTCTATAAAAGCAACTTCATTTTCTGCAAAAACTTCTTTGATAAGTTGCGCCATAATTGCATTCGTGTTTGGCGTATATTCAGAAGGTTTCAAAATGACACAATTTCCTGCTGCAACGGCAGAAATAAGAGGAATTAAAATTAAATTTACTGGGTAATTCCAAGGTGCAACAATCAAACAAACGCCTTTTGCTTCATAACGAATATACGATTTTGAACCCAAAAGAGCTGTCGGAGTGCTTACAGATTCGTCTTTCATCCATTTCTCCAAATTCGAAACGGCATGTTTTATTTCGTTTGATGTGGGATAAATTTCTGATAAATCCGTTTCTGCTTCTGGCTTCCCAAAATCTTGACGTAGAGAATGATGAAAAGCTGCACGATAATTAAAGAGTGCTTCTTGTAATCTTTTGAGTTTTTCGATACGCTCTTTTGTCGTTGTTTTCGAAACTGCCCAACGGTTGTTTTGTTGTGCTTCAAAAATTTGGTCTATTTGTGTTTTGAAATTAGTTTCTGTATTTGATAAAGAAACGGTTTCGGCTTGAATTTCGCTCATAATTTTTTTAAAATTGTAAGAATTTCCAAACCCTAAGGGTTTTCAGAAACCCTTAGGGTTTATAACAAATTTTCTATGAAAGATAAAATATATTCTTTTTCTATTGTTTTTGTGTGTCTTCTTATTTTCAGTCTGTTAGCTCATAATTCCTATGGACAACAAACTAATTCTGAACCACTAAGATACGAACTTTTCGAACATAAGTTGTTCGTCGTGCATACAAATCATTCTACTATTGAAACGGATTCTATGCGTTATCGTTTACTTTTTCCCAAAAATTATGATTCTACAAAGAAATATCCTTTAGTTTTATTCCTTCATGGCGCAGGAGAACGTGGCGATAGTTCACTTACTGTTAAGCATATTGGAGCGTGGGCATTGCAAGAAAAAAATAGAAAAAATTATGAATGTTTTGTACTTGTTCCTCAGTGCGAAAAAAAGAATAAATGGGTAGAAGTAGATTGGGCAGCCGATTCGCATACCCAGCCTAAAGAAATGAGTAAGTATATGAATTTGACTGTTCAGCTTTTAGAAAAACTAGAAAAACAATTTCCTATTGACACAGATAGAATTTACCTCACAGGATTATCTATGGGAGGATATGGAACGTGGGATTTGGCAACACGTTTTCCTCAAAAATTTGCAGCTATTGTACCTATTTGTGGAGGTGCAGACGAAAAAACAGCCGATTCTCTGAAAGCTATGCCGATTTGGGTTTTTCATGGCGCACTAGACCAAACTGTAAAACCACAACGCAGCCGAAGAATGGTAGAGGCTGTAAAAAAGACAGGAAACAAAGATGTACATTATACTGAATATTCAAAAGTAAAACATGGAAGTTGGAAACCTGCTTATGAAGATGAGAGTATGTGGAAATGGCTTTTTGATTGTGTCGTTGGTGAGTAGAATATACTAAAAAGGCAATAAACCGTTTTAGGTTTAAAATTATTCAAAAAACGGCTTATCCAAAATGAAAAATATTCTACTCTTTCTATTCTTCTTTTTTATGTTGCTTTCTATTTCCTTCATTTCAAAAGCACAATCTGAAAAAGAACTTCAAAATCATTTGATTTCTATTGAAAGAAAAATTAATTCTAATTCTATTGATACTTTATTTTTGGATTTTCATATTGAAGAAGAGCCTGTCAAAATAATTGCTTTTTATCAAAATGAATTACTTCTAAAAACTCAAATTACGTTTCTTAATCAGCCTTTAAAACGAATTGTTTATTATTTCCCTACTTATGACAAAGCTATAAAAGCCAAAATCTGTTACATAAAAAAATATGATACACTCAAAAATCAAGTTCTTTTAGAAATAAAATATTGGAATGATGAGCTTATAAACTCTACAGAAATTAAAGATGAAAAGGTAGAAGTTTCTTTGAAAATTTTAGAAACTGAAAAGTGGAGAATCACAGATTTAGAACAAGCAATTTTCTTTAAGAAGTTTTATAGAATACGGAAAGCAAAAGCAGAAATTATTGAAATGTCGGAATGGGAATTTATAGCTTGTGGATTTGCTATTATTTTTGAAACCTTTAAGTTTAGATTAATTGAGAAAAATAATGAAGTGGAAACTGTCTTTTTAGGAGTTTTTCAATGTCCAAGAAGGAAGGGAGAAGATTTTTTTGAAGTTGGAAAGTTGTATGATTTAGAACTGAAAAAGTGTTTTGAAGGCGATGAGTGTTATGTAGATGAGCGATATGAAAACTCTAAACTTCCCATTTATACTGTTGAAGAAATAAAAAAAATAGACTAAAAATCAGCACACCTTTCCTTGCGTTTTTGTTTTTCCTCCTCGTCTTCTTTATATCCATATTCTACTGCAAGTTTCCAATCTTTACACGCCAAATCTGTTTCTCCTAATTTGTGATAGGCACAACCACGAACGTATAACAATCGCCATAAAATAGTTTGATTGGTGCTTTTTTCTACACTATCTATAATTTCATGACTTATTTCTAGTGCTTTTTCGTAGTACGCATATTCATCATACTCTAGCATTAGTTTGGCTTTAATACAGCGAAAGTCAACAGAACCTTTGAAAATCCTATTTAATTGATTTGCACCTTTTTGCTCTTTTGTCAGATTTTCTTCATCATTCTAGGGCAAACGCACGAAAAAAAATTGTACTCGTTTAAAGCAAATCAAGCTAGTTTTTAACTTTGTAAAT